>JBAUJK010000211.1:0-13326 GCA_049683695.1 Burkholderiaceae bacterium | reverse complement strand
GCCCGAGCGCGATGCGCGCCGGCTGCGAGCGGCCGACGGCAAAGTAGCGGCGGCCGCGCTGCCAGCGCTGCTCGATCCCGACCAGCGCCAGCACCAGCAGTACCAGGATCGACGCCAGCTGCGCCGCCGCCGGCAGTGAAAACAGCCCGAACCAGGCCTTGTAGATGGCGGTGGTGAAGGTGTCGTAGTTGAACACGGCGACGGTGCCGAAATCGGCCAGCGTTTCCATCACCGCCAGCATCACGCCGGCCGCCAGCCACGGCCGCGCCATCGGCAGCGCCAGCCGGAAAAACGCCTGGCGGCGCGACAGGCCGAGCGATTGCCCGGCTTCCAGCGCGCGCCGGCCCTGGGTCAGGAAGGCATTGCGCGCCAGCAGATAAACGTACGGATACAGCGCCAGCGTCATCACCGCGATCACGCCGCCGCGCGAGCGGATTTCCGGCATCCAGTCGCTGCTGCCGAACCAGCCGCGCAGCGCACCCTGCAGCGGCCCGGTGTAATCCAAGAGGCCAATGGCGGCGAACGCGGTGACGTAGGCCGGCATCGCCAGCGGCAGCATCAGCGCCCACGCAAAGAAGCGTCGGCCCGGGAATTCGCATACCGCCGTCAGCCATGCCAGCGAGATGCCGATCACGGCGCTGCCGGCGGCGACGCCGGCCACCAGCCAGAAGGTGTTGGCCAGCAGGCCGACCAGCACGTTGTCGGCCAGGTGTTGCCAGACTTCCGGCTGCGGCGTCAGGAACGACGCCAGCACCACTGCCAGCGGCACCAGCGTCACCAGCGACACCGCGCCGGCCGCCAGGTGCCAGCCGCTGATGCGCCAACGCCAGCGCGCCGCGCCCGCGGTGCGGGAGCGGCGCTCGGGGAGGGTGGCGGGAATGGCGCGGGACATGGTGCTACGGGCGGCGGCAGGCCGCCGGCCGGCTTACTTGTAGCCGGCGCGGTCCATCAGCTTGACGGCGTCGGCCTGCAACTCGCCGGCCTTGGCGACGTTGATCAGGTTTTGCTTGAACGGCCCCCAGGCTGCCAGCCGCGCGTCCGGCTTGACCGCGGCATTGGCCGGGTATTCGAGATCGACGCCGGTAAACATCGCCTGCGCCGGCGCCGACGACAGCCATTCGATCAGCTTTTGCGCGCCCTTAGGGTTCTTCGCGTGCTGCGTGACGCCGGCGCCGGACACGTTGACGTGCGTGCCCTTGCCGTCCTGGTTGGCCCAGAACACCGCCAGCGGCAGGCCCGGCTTCTGGGCTTGCAGGCGGCCGTAGTAGTAGGTGTTGGCGATGCCGACTTCGCACTGGCCGGCGGCGATCGCTTCCAGCATCTTGGTGTCGTCGGCAAATACCGGCGTCGCCAGGTTAGCGACCCAGCCCTTGATGATCTGCTCGGTTTTGGCGGCGCCATGCTCCTCGATCATCATCGCCGTCAGCGACTGGTTGTAGACCTTCTTCGAGGTGCGCAAGCACAGCTTGCCCTTCCATTGCGGCTCGGACAGCGCTTCATAGCTGGAGAGCTGGGCCGGCTTGACCTTGTCGGTGTTGTAGAAAATCGTACGGGCGCGCACCGACAGGCCGAACCAGCGGTTTTCCGGATCGCGCAAGTGCGACGGAATGTTCTTGTCCAGCACGTCGGACTGCACCGGCTGCAGCAATCCCTGGCTGGCGGCGAACCACAGGTTGCCGGCGTCGACCGTGTACAGCATGTCGGCCGACGTATGCTTGCCCTCGGCCTTCAGGCGCTGCATCAGCGGGCCTTCCTTGTCGGTCACGAACTTGACCGCAACGCCGGTTTCCTTGGTATAGGCATCGAACAAGGGCTTGATCAATTGTTCATTGCGCGACGAATAAACCACCACTTCTTCGGCGCCAGCGCTGACCGGCAGCGCCGCGCACAGGGCAGCGGCAGAGAACAACAGGGGCAGGGCGCGCTTCATTGAAACTCCCGGAACGTTGAGACGGAGAAAAAGATGGAGCGCACTTTAACACAAATGCTAATCATTCTCATTCAAGTAAAGAAAAAAAAATTTGCGCAAACAGCGTTTTTCTACGTTCTATTGGTGTCAGATCGGCATTTTCAGCAGTCAACGGACGGCAACTACCGAGATCGAGCCGGTCCGCTGCCGACGTGCTTGCCATCGGTGCGGAAACCCGGGAACAGGCTGGCCCGTTCAATTTTTGCGGGAGTATATATCAATTCCGCGCGATTTCCGTGCGGGATAGAGGTGGCGTGCGGGGAGTATGTGAGGTGTGTCGGTTACAGCACCACCTTCACCATCGGATGCGACGACAGCGCGCGGTACAGGTCGTCCAGCTGCTCGCGGCTGGTGGCGCAGACGGTGGCGGTCAGCGCCAGGTACTTGCCCTTCGACGAAGGCCGCATTTCCATGCGGCCGGCATGGAAGCTGGGGTCGAAGCGGGTCACCACCTCGACGATGGTCTGGGCGAAGGCATCCTGCATTTCGCCCATGATCTTGATCGGGAAGTCGCTCGGGTAGTCGATCAGGCTGGGGCGGGATTCAAGGTCGGACATGGCGCGCTCGGGATAAGGCGGATGGCGGTAAAACACTCATGTGAGGGGCGCGCAGCGCATTGCAAGGGCGGCGCGCCGGCGCCGGCTACAGCGCCGCCTTGGCCGCTTGGTAGGCTTCGTACAGCTTCTTGAACATCGGCCCCGGGCGGCCGTCGCCGACCGGGCGGCCGTCGATCGCGACCACCGGCAGCACTTCCTTGGTGGCCGAGGTCAGCAGCACTTCGTCGGCGCCGAACACTTCGTCGCGGCCGATGCGGCGCGCGGAAAACGGGATGCCGCCGGCGGCGCAGATTTCCTCCACCAACCCGTAGCGGATGCCTTCCAGGATCAGGTGGTCCTTCGGCGGCGCGGACAGTTCGCCATTTTTCACGACCCAGACGTTGGACGACGACGCTTCGGTCAGGAAGCCGTCGCGGAACTGGATGGTTTCCAGCGCATCGTGCTCGGCGGCGTTTTGCGCCGCCAGCACGTTGCCGAGCAGCGAGGTCGACTTGATGTGGCAATACTGCCAGCGCTTGTCTTCCATCGTCACGCAGGCAACGCCGCGCTCGCGCGCCGCCGCCGACGGCAGCACCAGCGGGTTGGCCATCAGGAATACGGTCGGCTTGCTGTCCTGCGGAAACGAATGCTTGCGCGGCGCGACGCCGCGCGTGACCTGGATGTAGACCATCTGGTCGCTGGCGCCGCCGGGCGCGGCCACGCGTTCGATCAGCCGCAGCCATTCGTCGCGGCCATGCGGATTTGGAATACCGATCGCCTCCAGGCTGCGGAACAGCCGCGCCAGGTGCTGTTCGGCGCGGAACATCTTGCCGCCGTACAACGGGATCACTTCATAGATACCGTCGCCGAAGATGAAGCCGCGGTCCAGCACCGGCACGCGGGCTTCGGAAAGAGGGGTGAAGGCGCCATTCAGATAAACCAGCGGATCGGAGGGAAAGGAGGGCATGTCGGATTCCTGTAAAGGGCAGGCGGCCATTCTGGCACGCGGCGCCGTCGCAAGTGATGCAAATACGGAATGGAAAAGCGGCGCTCGCGCGCCGCTCGGGGTGGGGTCTCGGACCGGCTTATTGCGGCCGGCTTACTTCAGCCACAGCCGCACCGAATCCCAGGCGCGCCCGAAGATGCTGGCCTGGTTCACCTGCTCCAGCGCCAGCAGCGGGAATTCGGCCAGCGTCTTGCCGTCCGCCACCATCTTCAGCACGCCGACCTGGCTGTTGGCCGCCACCGGCGCCACCAGCGGATCGCGCCGCTCCAGCACCGGCTTCATCTTGTCGGCCGTGCCGCGCGGTACGGTGACGAAGACGTCCTGGTTGAAGCCGAGCTTGATCTGGCTTTGCGTGCCCTTCCAGATTTCCGGCGTCGCCACCGGATCGCCCTTGGCGTACAGCTTGACGGTGTCGAAATTCTGGAAGCCCCAGTTCAGCAGCTTCTGGCTTTCCTGCGCGCGCTGCTGGTCGGAGTTGGTGCCCAGCACCACCGATACCAGGCGCCGCTCGCCGCTGCCGTTCGGGCGCTTGGCGGAAGCGATCAGGCAATAGCCGGCGGCCTGCGTATGGCCGGTCTTCATGCCGTCCACCGACGGATCCAGCCACAGCAGCCGGTTGCGGTTCTGCTGCGTGATCTTGTTGTAGGTGAAGCTCTTGGTCGAATACATCTTGTAGCCTTCCGGATGGTCGGCGATCAGATGGGTAGCCAGCACCGCCAGGTCGCGTGCGGTCGAGTAATTGTCCGGGCTCGGCAGGCCGTGCGCGTTGGCGAAATGGGTATCCTTCAGGCCCATCCGTTGCGCCTCGCGGTTCATCAGCACCACGAATGCATCCTCGGTACCGGCCACCGCCTCGGCCACCGCCACCGATGCGTCATTGCCGGACTGCACGATGACGCCGTACAGCAGGTCGCCGAAGCTGACCGGCACGCGCGGTTCGATGAACATCTTGGAACTGCTCGGATCGACCTTCCAGGCGCGCTCGGAGACCGTGATCATCTGGTCCAGCGTCAGCTTCTTGTCCTTCAGCGCATCGAACGCCAGGTAGATGGTCATCAGCTTGACCAGCGACGCCGGCTCGATGCGCAGGTCGGCGTTTTCCGCCGCGATCACCTGGTTGCTGGTGACGTCCTTCAGCAGCCACGACTTGGCGGCAATGGTCGGCGGCGGCAGGCTTTGCGCCTGCGCGACCGGCAGGTGGAGGGAAAGCGACAGGGCGGCGGCGGCAATGGCCGCGAGGAACTTTTTCATGGAAGGCTTCAATGGCTGCGCCCCGCCGCAGCGCGGCGAGGCAGTCGGTTCAAGGAAAATGCGGAGCGGGCGCGTGGCGCTGGCCCGGGGACTACGGGAAGTGCCCGATTATAGCGCCGCCCCGCCGCTATCGATGCCACGCTTGGACCACCAGCGTCTTGATATGTTGCAACTTGCCGTGGAAAAAATGTCCGGCGCCGGGAATCACCACCACCGGGATATTCTGCGGCCGCGCCCAGTCCAGCACCGCCGCCAGCGGGATGGTGTCGTCTTCTTCGCCGTGGATCAACAGCGTATTGGCCGGCACCGGCGGCATCGGCCATTTGCCGGCGGCGCTGCCAACCAGCGCCAGCCGTTCGGCCGGCGCGCCGGCGGCGATCAGCCGCTGCTGCAGCTGCGCCTGCACGAAGGTGCCGAAGGAAAAACCGGCCAGCGCCAGCGGCAGGCCCGGATAGCGGGCGCGCATCTCGGCGGCCAGGAGCGCCATGTCGTCGGTCTCGCCGTGGCCGTGGTCGTGCTTGCCTTCGGAAGCGCCGACGCCGCGGAAATTCATGCGGGCGGCGGCGTAGCCGGCGGCGACGAAGGCGCGCGCCAGCGTCTGCGCGACCTTGTTGTCCATGGTGCCGCCGTACAGCGGATGCGGGTGAGCGACCAGCGCGATGCCGCGCGGCGCGGCGGCGTCGTCGGGCGGCAGGTCCAGCGCGCACTGCAGCGCGCCGGCGGCACCCTGCAGCGTGAAGGCCTGGGTGTGGGCGTTCATCGGGTCAGATCTTCAAGCGTTCGACGATTTTGCCGCCGATGATGTGGCTGTCGATGATTTCGTCGATGTCTTCGGTATCGACATAGGTGTACCAGGTGCCTTCCGGGTAGATCACCAGCACCGGCCCTTCCTCGCAGCGATCGAGGCAGCCGGCCTTGTTGATCCGCACGCGGCCGACGCCGGCTTCGCCGATATCCTTGATGCGGCGCTTCGCGTGCTGCTGCGCGGCCTCGGCGCCGGAGTTGGCGCAGCACGGGCGGTCACCCGGCTCGCGCTGGTTGAGACAGAAGAAAACGTGATGTCGATAGTAGGGCTGATCGCTCATGGTCGAAGGTCGTGAAAGCAAGCTCCGATCATACACCGCGGGACACGCACAGGCAGGCGCGGCGCGGCTTGCGCCGGCAGCGCGGACGGGCGCGCGGTATCATCGCACCCTTTCGTTTTGGTTGTCTTTTTTGGAGAAGCACAGATGTCTATCGCAGCAAAGATGCCGTGGCGCACCATGATCGGTGCCGTATTGTTGTCCGCCATGCAAGCCGTGCCGGCGCTGGCGGCGGACAAGCCGGCGGCGGTGTCGGTCTTGTCGATCGTCGAACACCCGGCGCTCGATTCGGTGCGCGATGGCGTGCGCGACGAACTGAAGGCGGAAGGTTATGAAACCGGCAAGAACCTGAAGTGGGAGTTCCAGAGCGCGCAGGGCAACGTCGCCACCGCCGCCCAGATCGCCCGCAAGTTCATCGGCGACAAGCCGGACGCGATCGTCGCCATCGCCACCCCGGTGGCGCAGGCGGTGGTGTCGGCTACCAAGTCGATCCCGGTGGTGTATTCGGCGGTGACCGACCCGGTTGCGGCCAAGCTGGTCAAGAGCTGGGAGCCAGCCGGCGGCAACGTGACCGGCGTGTCCGACGTGCTGCCGCTGGACAAGCAGATCGAGCTGATCAAGCGCGTGCTGCCGAACGCCAAGCGGGTCGGCATGGTGTACAACCCGGGCGAGGCCAATTCGGTGGTGGTGGTCGAGCAGCTGAAGAAGCTGCTGCCGGCCGCCGGCCTGACGCTGGTCGAAGCGCCGGCGCCGCGCACGGTGGACGTCGGTGCCGCCGCCAAGAGCCTGGTCGGCAAGGTCGACCTGATCTACACGTCGACCGACAACAACGTGGTGTCGGCCTATGAATCGATGGTCAAGGTGGCGACCGAATCGAAGCTGCCGCTGATCGCCTCGGATACCGACACCGTCAAGCGCGGCGCGATCGCGGCGCTGGGCGTCAACTACTACGACATCGGCCGCCAGACCGGCAAGCTGGTGGTGCGTATCCTGAAGGGCGAAAAGCCGGGCGCGATCGCGTCCGAAACCAGCAGCAAGCTGGAACTGTTCGTCAATCCCGGCATGGCCGAGAAGCAGGGCGTGAAGCTGTCGCCGGAGCTGATCCAGGCGGCCAAGACGGTGGTCAAGTAGGCGCGTCCATCCAACCCCGGCGGCGGCCGCGCGGCGACCGCCGTCCATCCCGCCGGCGCGGCGCCGGCAAGCAAGGCCATCTATGTCGTCATTCGCTCTACTCGGCGCGCTGGAACTGGGGCTGATCTATGCCCTGGTGGCGCTCGGCGTGCTGATTTCCTTTCGTATCCTGAACTTCCCGGACCTGACCGTGGACGGCAGCTTTCCGCTCGGCGGCGCGGTCGCCGCCACGCTGATCGTGCTCGGCTGGAATCCGTTCCTCGCCACTGCGGTGGCGATCGCCGCCGGCGCGCTGGCCGGTTTCGTCACCGGCTGGCTGAACGTGCGGCTGAAGATCATGGACCTGTTGGCCGGCATCCTGCTGATGACGATGCTGTACTCGATCAACCTGCGCATCATGGGCAAGCCGAACGTGCCGCTGATCATGGAGCCGACCATCTTCACGCTGCTGCAGCCGGAATGGATGTCGGACGCGCTGGCGCGGCCGGCGATCCTGCTCGGCATGGTGATCGCGGTCAAGCTGCTGCTCGATTTCTTCTTCTCCACCCAGATCGGGCTGGCGATGCGCGCCACCGGCGCCAACGCCCGCATGGCGCGCGCGCAGGGTATCGCCACCGGCCGCGCGACGCTGGCCGGCATGGCGCTGTCGAACGGCCTGGTGGCGCTGGCCGGTGCGCTGTTTGCGCAGACCCAGGGAGTGGCCGACATCTCGATGGGCATCGGCACCATCGTCATCGGCCTGGCCGCGGTCATCATCGGCGAAAGCGTGCTGCCGGCGCGGCGCATCATGCTGACCACGCTGGCGGTGGTGATCGGCGCGATCCTGTACCGCTTCTTCATCGCGCTGGCTCTGAACAGCGATTTCATTGGCCTGCAGGCGCAGGACCTGAACCTGGTTACCGGCCTGTTGGTGACGCTGGCGCTGGTGCTGCCGCTGGCCAAGCGGCGACTGCTGCCGCCGAAGAAGGGAGGGGCCTGACATGCTCGACGCACAAGACCTGCACATCACCTTCAACGCCGGCACACCGATCGAGACGCGCGCGCTGCGCGGGATGTCGATGGCGATCCCGACCGGCCAGTTCGTCACCGTGATCGGCTCCAACGGCGCCGGCAAGTCGACCTTCCTGAACGCGGTGTCGGGCGACCTGCCGGTCGACAGCGGCAGCATCAGGATCGACGGCATCGACGTCACCCGCAAGCCGGCATGGGAGCGGGCGCAGCTGGTGGCGCGCGTATTCCAGGACCCGATGGCCGGCACCTGCGAGGCGCTGACGATCGAGGAAAACATGGCGCTGGCGATGGCACGCGGCGCCCGCCGCGGCTTCGGGCTGGCGCTGAAACGGAGCTTGCGCGAACTGTTCCGCGACAAGCTGGCGATCCTGAACCTGGGCCTCGAAAACCGGCTGACCGACCGCATCGGCCTGTTGTCCGGCGGCCAGCGGCAGGCGGTCAGCCTGGTGATGGCATCGCTGCAGCCGTCGCGCATCCTGCTGCTGGACGAGCACACCGCCGCGCTCGACCCGAAGACCGCCGCCTTCGTGCTGGAGCTGACCCGCCGCATCGTCGGCGACAACGGGCTGACCACGATGATGGTCACGCACAGCATGCGCCAGGCGCTCGACTATGGCGAACGCACGCTGATGCTGCACCAGGGGCGGGTGGTGCTGGACGTGTCCGGCGACGAGCGCGCCGGCCTCGACGTGCCGGATCTTTTGCGCATGTTCGAGCGCACGCGCGGCGAGCAGATCGACGACGACGCGCTGCTGCTCGGCTGAGGCGCAGGCTGGGCAGCGGTCCAGGCCGCTGCCCGGGCCGGCGCGGCGGTTTTGCGGCATCCGGATTGCGGCACTATTTCGCACGTTCCGGCACTCCTGAGGAAGCTCGTTGCGGCTGCCTCGGTCACACTGGGTTCTCGATCATTTCTTGTAGCCGCAAAGGAGACCCTCAATGCCCATCATCGTGTGCGAATGCCGTGCCGGACTCGATGTCGACCTCAAGGCCAGGATCGCGAAAGAAACCACCGATGTCGTGCGCGAGGTGATCCGCTCGCCGCTGGACCTGATCAGCGTCGTGTTTCACGATCTGCCGGCGGAGAGCACTTACCGCTCCGGCTTGCCGACCTCCGACACGCTGATTTTTTGCCACATCCGCGATGGCCGCAGCGACGCCGCGGTGCTGGCGCTGGCCAAGGGTGTCAGTGCCGTTTGGAGCCGCTGTACCGGCACCTCGGAAGACAACGTGGAAGTCGCGGTACAGACGTATCCGGCAAGATTCGTGGTGCGCGGCGGCGAGCGCCTGCCCGAAGCGCCGCGCGTCTGACGTCGGGCCTTTCGATGCGATCCCCCAAGGTCATCATCACCTGCGCCATCACGGGCGCGGTGCATACGCCGTCGATGTCGCCGCATCTGCCGATCAGCGCCGAACAGATCGCGGAAGCGGCGATCGGCGCCGCCGAGGCTGGTGCCGCCGTCGTCCACCTGCATGCGCGCGACCCGGAAAGCGGCCGGCCCGACCAGTCGCCCGAGCGCTTCGCGCCGATCCTGGCGACGATCGCCGCGCGTTCCGACTGCGTGGTCAACCTTACCACCGGCGGTGCACCGACCATGAGTCTGGATGAGCGGCTGGCACCGGCGCTGCGCTTCAAGCCGGAGTTGGCGTCGCTGAACATGGGTTCGATCAATTTCGGGCTGTATCCGATGCTGGAGCGGTTCCGTGAATTCCGCCACGACTGGGAGCGGCCATATCTGGAAGGTTCGCGCGACCGGGTGTTTCGGAACTCCTTTGCCGATATCGAATACATTCTGTCGGCCTGTTCCGAGAGCGGCACCCGCTTCGAGTTCGAGTGCTACGACGTCGGCCATCTGTACAACCTGGCCCATTTCGCCCAGCGCGGCATCGTCAAGCCGCCGTTTTTCGTGCAAAGCGTCTTCGGTGTGCTGGGCGGCATCGGCACCCATGCGGACGACGTGATGACCATGAAGCGCACCGCCGATCGCCTGTTTGGCGACAGCTACCGCTGGTCGGTCCTCGGTGTCGGGCGCCATCAGCTGCCGATTGCCGCTCTGTCGGCCGCTGCCGGCGGCAATGTCCGGGTCGGATTGGAGGACTCGCTGTGGCTCGGCGCTGGCCGGCTGGCGGAATCGAATGCGCAGCAGGTGCAGGCGGTGCGGCGCCTGATCGAAGGCATGGGACTGGAGATCGCCAGCCCGGACGAGGCGCGCGCGATGCTGGCGCTGAAAGGGCGCGCGCGGACCGCGTTCTAGCGACGACATGCGGCGGCGGCCGTACCCGATTGAATCAAGGAGATAGGAATGCAACGACAGATCGGCAACATGGTGGGCAAGCTGGCATTGTGCGCGGTGCTCGGCTTGGCATGCGGCGGGGTTCTGGCTCAGGCCGGCGCGTATTCGAATGGCGGCGTCAAGATCGGTGTGCTGACCGACATGAGCGGCGTCTATTCCGACGTCGGCGGCGTCGGCTCGGTGGTGGCGGCGCAGATGGCGATCGATGATTTCAAGGCCGAGGCCAAGCCGGCTTTCAAGATCGACCTGGTGTCGGCCGACCACCAGAACAAGGCTGATATCGGCGCTTCGCGCGTGCGCGAGTGGTACGACGCCCAGAACGTGGACATGGTGACCGATTTGATCAATTCGGCGGTGGCGCTGGCGGCCGCCAAGGTCACCGTCGACAAGAACCGCATCCTGATGGTGTCGGGCGCCGGCACCACGCGTCTGACCAACGAGGATTGCGCCCCGGACAACGTCGTGCACTACGGCTGGGATACCCGTTCGCTGTCGAACGGCCAGGCACTGGCGCTGGCGGCCCAGGGCAAGAAGACCTGGTACTTCGTCTCGGTCGACTATGCGCTCGGCCGCGCACTGGAGCATGAGGCGAGCGAGGCGATCCGGGCCGCCGGCGGCCGCGTGCTCGGCTCGGTCAAGCATCCGCTGAATGCCGCCGATTTTTCCGCTTTCATGCTACAGGCGCAAAGCTCGAAGGCGCAGGTGATCGGCCTGGCCAACGGCGGCGGCGACCTGATCAACGCGATCAAGGCCGCCGGCGAATACGGTCTGCGCGGCAAGCAGACACTGGCCGGCCTCGGCACCACCTTCACCGATATCCATGCGATCGGCTTGGAGACGGCCCAGGGGATGTTCCTGGTCGAGGATTTCTACTGGGATCTGAACCAGCAGACGCGTACCTGGAGCCGCCGCTTCCTGGCGCAGCACAAGCGCATGCCGAACATGATCCACGCCGCCACCTATTCGGCCGTGCTGAGCTATCTGAAGGCGGTGCAGGCCGCCGGCACCGACGCCGCGCCAGCCGTGATGAAGCAGTTGCACGCGCTGCCGATCAACGACATGTTCGTGACGAACGGCGCGGTACGCGCCGATGGCCGCATGCTGCACAACATGTATGTGATGGAGGTCAAGACTCCAGCCGAGTCGAAGGAGCCGTGGGATTATTTCCACGTCCGCAGCACGATTCCGGCCGACAAGGCATTCCCGCCGCTGTCGGCATCGAAGTGCAGCGCCGTGGCAAAGTAGTTTTCCTCGATTCCTTGCCCTTGCCGGATGCGCGCGTTCAGCGCGCGTTTTGCGTGCCTCACGGACAGGGTCGGGCGATGCATTACCATACGCCGAGGCGCAACCGGCGCCGAGTGGCATGGTGGAGGAGGTGATGAATCCGGGTAGGTTGGATACGGATGCGGTGCGCATCGTCGGTGGCGAACTGGTGTCGTCGACGGCTGTGGATACCAGCAAGGTCAGGGTCGAGGTGTTGCGGCGGAAATCCGATGGTCCGATTTCCTGGCGCTTCAGGCAGCCGAAGCTGGCGCTCTTCTGGTTTCGCAGCGGCGTCGAGCGGCTGCATCTGGAGTTCGGCGGCGCGCCCTTGCATTCCAGGGTGTCGGCGGCTGCCAATTTTGCGTTGTTTCCGGCCAGCTGCGACATTGGCGGCGAATTCGACGTCCACCCCTATTGCGATTACACGGTCGTGTTCATCGACCCGCAACTGTATCCGGAGAATTTTCTAAGCCGTTTCCAGCAGCCGCTGGTCGCCTTCGGCCACCAGGACTTGCAGCGTAGCCTGCCGATGCTGTGCCGCGAGGCGGTACAGCCGGACAGCATCTTCGACCTGTTCGCTGAGGGCTGGGCGATGCAGGCGCTGGCGCAGCTGGCGCGCATGGCCGGAGGCACGCCCGAAGTGCGGCCGTGGCGGGGTGGACTGCCGAGCTCCACCGTGCGGCGCCTGCACGAGTTTGCCCATGCCAATTTGGCGCGCACCATTACGGTCGACGAACTGGCGGCGCTAGCGGGTGTGAGCCGGCGCCATTTCCTACGCGCATTCCAGGAAAGCGTCGGCCAGACGCCGCTGCGCTATGTACAGGGCCTGCGCATCGACAAGGCCAAGCAATTGCTGGCCGACCCGTGGCGCAGCGTGACCGAAGTCGGGCTTGAGTGTGGTTTCAGCCATGCCCAGCATTTCTCCAGCTGCTTCAAGAAATCCACTGGTGTCACGCCCACGGCGTTTCGGCGGGGACGGGCCCTTTTCTGAATGTGGCGGCGGGTCAGGGCGAGACAGACCTGCGGCGGTGCGCCGGATGCAGCAGGAACCACAGCAGGAAGAACGGCCACAGGATCGACAGGAATTGCGCGGCGCCGTTGAAGTTCAGGAAGCGGCCCTGGACCCAGGTCTGCAGCGTGGCGACGAAGTACGGGTTGGACGGCATCAGGTTAACGATCGCCAGACCGGTGGCCACGCAGACCAGCGCCAGCCGCCTTTGCGCCAGCTGCCGCGCGCTCAGCAATCCGGCGCTCATCAGTGCGCCGATCAACAGGCCGCCGGCGGCGCCTGGCGTCAGCCAGGTGAAGGCGTTTTCCGGCGCGAACAACAGCGCACTGGCGAGCGACTTCACCGCCAGCGCGGCGATCACCAGCAGCAGCGCCAGCGCGCTCTTCGGCGCCTGCTTCTTCAGCAGGACCGCCAGCGCCAGCACCGCGGCCGCCATGCCGCAGGCGGTGATGATGGTTTCCGCCAGCCAGTACTGCTCGACGCCCGGTTCGGCGCCGCCGCGCAGGAATTCGGCGACGTCGAGCGGCGTGCCGAGCCAGTCGGTCAGCCAGTCCGACAGCACGGTGCTCAGCTGGCCGTGGCCGAATAGGTAGCCCTGCGGATAGATCTGCGCCAGCGGCCACAGTGCCAGCACGATCAGGCCGCGCCCGGCGTCGCCGCCGAACCAGCGGCGCCGCACTTCCAGCAGCCGGCTCTGTTCCAGGAACGGCCGCGTCAGCAGCACGCCGGCGACGGCGCCGATGGCGGCGCCGAGGGCATTGGTCAGCAGATCCAGGT
>JBAUJK010000210.1:0-2862 GCA_049683695.1 Burkholderiaceae bacterium | reverse complement strand
GGTAGGCCGGCGCGTGCACCGACACCACGCCGACGATGCGGCAGCGCAGGCCGAACGCGGCGCGCGCCGCCACCGCCGCGCAGATGCCGGAACCCTGGCCGATCGGCACCAGCAGCGTGTCCAGTTCGGGCTGCGCCGTCAGCAGTTCGGTCCAGTAGCTTGCCACGCCGCAGACCAGGTCGCGGTGGAACGACGGCACCATGTGCAGGCCGCGCTGAGCGGCCAGCAGCGTCGCGTGCTCGCGGCTTTCCTGGAAGTCGGCGCCGTGCTCGATCAGTTCGGCGCCTTGCGCACGCATCGCCGCATTCTTCTCGCGGCTGTTGCCGTGCGGAACCACGATGGTCGCTGCCAGTCCGTGGCGGGCGGCGGCGAAGCCGACCGACTGCCCGTGATTGCCGCGGGTCGCCGCAATCACTCCGCGCACCTGCGGCAGCCGCTGCCGCAGCCGCTCCATGTAGACCAGGCCACCGCGCACCTTGAAGGCGCCGGTCGGCGCGTGATTTTCATGCTTGATCCAGGCTTCGCAGCCGAGCGCCTGGTTCAGCAGCGGCCACGAATACTGGGCGGTGGCCGCCATCACTCGGTAGACGATGACGGCGGCGGCGCGCAGTTCGGCCGCGTCCGGCAGCAGTCCGGCTGCATCGGGCAGCGGCGAGGCAGGGTGTTCCAGCGGTTGTGCCGACATGATGGACTCCAGGTTGACTGACACCGATGCTAATCGACAAAACCAGTACAGTACCAATACAATTCATCAAATAATTGCAACCACTGTGCCGGAAAAATGACCAATACAGTGCCGCGCCCCTCCCCGCTCGCCGCCACCGCGGCGCCGCCACTGTCGCGCCAGGGCGGCGATTCGCTGGTGACGCAGATCGTGCGTTCGGTGCAGGCGCGCATCGACGACAGACTACTGCGCACCGGCGCGCGGATGCCGTCGATCCGCCAGTTCGCCGACCTGTATGGCGTGTCGCGCTTCACCGTGGTCGAAGCCTACGACCGGCTGGTGGCGCAGGGTTTCCTGGAATCGCGGCGCGGCTCCGGCTTCTACGTGCGCGAGCGCGCGCCGCTGGCGGTGGCCGGCGCCGCCCGCAGCGGCGCCGACGAATCCTCGACGCAGGCGCCGCAAACCCCGGACGTGGTCTGGCTGATCCGCAACATGTTCCGCCAGTCGCCGCCGCAGCAGATGCCCGGCTCGGGCCTGTTGCCGCCGGACTGGCTGGGCGGCGACCTGATCGCCAACGGCCTGCGCGCGATCAGCCGCCAGCACGGCAACCTGCTGGTGCACTACGGCACGCCGCAGGGTTTCCTGCCGCTGCGCCAGCAACTGCAGCTGAAGCTGGCCGAACTGGAGATCGCCGCCGCGCCGGAACAGTTCGTCACCACCGCCGGCGTCACCCAGGCGCTGGACCTGGTGGCGCGCCATTTCCTGCAGCCGGGCGACACCGTGTTCGTCGACGATCCGGCCTGGTTCCTGATGTTCGGCTCGTTCGCCACGCTGGGCGCCAAGGTGGTCGGCATTCCGCGCGGCGCCGACGGTCCGGACGTGGCGGCGCTGGCGCAGCTGGCGGCGCTGCACCGGCCGAAGCTGTACGTGATCAACTCGGTGCTGCACAACCCGACCTCGACCTCGCTATCGGCGGCCAAGGCGTTCCAGGTGCTGAAAATCGCCGAGCAGCACGGCATCACCATCGTGGAGGACGACATCTACTGCGACATGCACCCGGGCCCGGCGGTGCAGCCGGCGACCCGCATCGCCGCGCTCGACCAGCTGCAGCGGGTAATCTACCTGGGCGGCTTTTCCAAGACGCTGGCGGCCAACCTGCGGGTCGGCTTCATCGCCGCTTCGGCCGAGCTGGCCAAGCGGCTGGCCGACCGCAAGATCCTGTCGACCCTGACCACCAGCGAGGTCGGCGAACGGGTGGTCTACAAGATCCTGTCCGACGGCCACTACCGCAAGCACGCCGACCGCCTGCGCGGCAAGCTCGACGTGGTGCGCGACAAGGCGATCCGGCAGCTGGAGCGGATCGGCATGACGATCGACATCCGCGCGCCGGCCGGCATGTTTGTCTGGGCCGACGCCGGCTGCGACACCAACCCGCTGGCCGAGCGCGCGATGGCGCAGGACTACCTGCTGGCGCCCGGCAGCCTGTTTTCACCGCGCCAGCTGCCGTCGACGCGGATGCGGATCAACGTCGCGGCGCTGACCGATGCGGGGCTATTGCGCTTCCTGGAACGCGAGATCGCCGCCGGCCGGGCTTGAAATCGCCGACCATAGCCCAATTTATAATCACCGGTTCGGCCGGGCGCCGCGCGCCGGCCCGAAGCACCGATATCCGAGCACATCACCATGAGGAAAACATGACCGCTTCCGACAACAAGAAAGAGACCCTCGGCTTTCAGGCAGAAGTCAAGCAACTGCTGCAGCTGATGATCCATTCGCTGTACTCGAACAAGGAAATTTTCCTGCGCGAACTGGTCTCGAACGCGTCCGACGCCGCCGACAAGCTGCGCTTCGAGGCGATCAACAACGCCGCGCTGTTCGAGAACGACCCGGAGCTGAAGATCCGCGTCACCTTCGACAGCGCCGCGCGCACCATCACGGTTTCCGACAACGGCATCGGCATGAGCCGGGCCGAGGCGATCGAGCATCTGGGCACCATCGCCAAGTCGGGCACCAAGGAGTTCTTTTCCAAGCTTTCCGGCGACCAGCAGAAGGACGCAGCGCTGATCGGCCAGTTCGGCGTCGGCTTCTACTCGGTGTTCATGGTCGCTGATCGCGTCGAGCTGCTCACCCACAAGGCCGGGGAGAGCGAGGCGATCCGGTGGGAGTCCACCGGTGACGGCACCTACACCGTCGAGGCC
>JBAUJK010000209.1:0-6215 GCA_049683695.1 Burkholderiaceae bacterium | reverse complement strand
GCGCCGCGCCGACCGCGGCCTCACCATCCGCATCACCGACGCGATGGCGCGCATCTTTGCCAGCGCACCGGACGGCGCGCTGTCGCAAACCCTGCTCGGTCTCGGACTCGGATGGATCGACGCGGTCGATCCGGCGCGCCGCCTGCTGGCGGAACAGATGATGTACGGCCGCCGCTGACGCTCAACCCTGCGCGAAGCAGGCTTCCACTTCTCCCAGGTACCGGGTGCGCGTGGCCGCATCGAGAAAGGCGGCGTCGAAACTGTTGCGCGCCAGTTGCCGCGCATGCGCGCGCGACAGCGGCAGTGCCTCGAACGCTGCCATGAAATTGGCGTTGACGTAGCCGCCAAAATAGGCCGGATCGTCGGAGTTGACGGTGACCGCCAGACCGGCGTCGAGCAGCTGCAACAGGTTGTGCTCGGCCATGCTGCCGAACACGCACAGTTTGACGTTGGACAGTGGACAGACGGTCAGCGCAATCCGTTCGCGCGCCAGCCGCGCAACGAGATCGGCGTCTTCCAGGCAGCGCACGCCGTGGTCGATGCGTTCGACCTGCAGATCGTCGAGCGCCGAGCGGATGTAGGCCGGCGGACCTTCCTCGCCGGCATGCGCGACCAGATGCAGGCCCAGCTCGCGGCAGCGCGCGAACACCCGCGCGAATTTGTCCGGCGGATGGCCGCGCTCGGACGAGTCGAGGCCGACGCCGATGAACTTGTCCCGATAAGGCAGCGCCTGCTCCAGTACCTCGAAGGCATCCGCTTCCGGCAAATGGCGCAGGAAGCACAGGATCAGCGCGCCGCTCATCCCCCATTGCGCCCAGGCGTCGGCCAGCGCCCGGTGCAGCCCGTCGACCACGATTCCGATCGGCACGCCACGCGCGGTGTGGGTCTGCGGGTCGAAGAAGATTTCCGCGTGGCGCACCTGATCGGCGCGGGCGCGCTGCAGGTAGGCCCACGCCATATCGTAGAAATCCTGTTCGGTCAGCAGCACCGACGCGCCGGCGTAGTAGATGTCGAGGAAGGACTGCAGGTCGGTGAAGGCGTAGGCGGCGCGCAACGCGTCGACCGACGGCCAGGCCAGCGGTACCCGGTTGCGCTCGGCCAGAGCGAAGATCAGTTCCGGCTCCAGCGTGCCTTCGATGTGCACGTGCAGCTCCGCCTTCGGCATCCGTTGCAGCAGGTCGCGCAGTCGGTTATCCATCAGAGCCTCCGTGGCGCTAGTCGCTGCCGAGATAGATGAACTTGAACAGGAACACGGCGGCGATCAGCCAGATGATCCACGGCACCTGGCGTGCCCGCCCGGTCAACAATTTCAGCACCGCGTAGCTGATGAAGCCGAACGCGAGGCCGTTGGCGATCGAATAAGTGAACGGCATCAGCAGCAGCGTGATGACGGCCGGCACGCTCTCGGTGGTGTCATCCCACTCGATGTCGACCATTTCGCGCAGCATCAGGCAGGCGACGTACAGCAGCGCCGGCGCGGTGGCGTAGGCCGGCACCACGCCGGCCAGCGGCGCGATGAACAGGCAGGCCAGAAACAGCACCGCGACCGTGACCGCGGTCAGGCCGGTACGACCACCGGCCTGGACTCCGGCCGCGCTTTCGATGTACGCGGTGGCGCTGGAAGTACCCAGAATCGAGCCGGCCACGATCGCGGTACTGTCGGCCATCAGCGCCTTGTTCAGCCGGTCCATCCTGCCCGTCTTCAACAGGCCGGCGCGGTTGGCCACCCCCATCAGCGTGCCGGTGGCGTCGAACAGCTCGACCAGGAAGAACACCAGCACCACGTTCAAGAGGCCGACCGACAGCGCTCCCTTGATGTCGAGCTGGAACAGGGTCGGCGAGATCGAAGGCGGCGCCGACACGATGCCGGCGAACTGGTTGCCGCCAAACGCGAAGCTGAGCACGGTGACGGCCAGGATGCCGATCAGGATCGCGCCGCGCACGCGCAGCCGGTCGAGCGCGACGATCATGAAAAATCCGATCCCGGCCAGCACCGCCGGCGCCTTGTGCAGGTCACCCAGCGTGATGAAGGTGGCCGGGTTGGCGACCACGATGCCGGCGTTCTTCAGCGCGATCAGGCCGAGGAACAGGCCGATGCCGGCGGTGATCGCGTTGCGGATCGAGCGCGGGATGCCGTTGACGATCACCTCCCGGATGCGAAACAGCGTCACCAGCACGAACAGGCAGCCGGAAATGAACACGGCCCCGAGCGCTGCCTGCCAGGTGAAGCCCATGCCGAGCACGACCACGTAGGCGAAATAGGCGTTCAGCCCCATGCCGGGCGCCAGCGCGATCGGATAGTTGGCATACAGCGCCATGACCAGCGTGCCGAGCGCCGCCACCAGGCAAGTGGCGACGAACACCGACTCCTTCGGCATGCCGGCGTCGCCCAGGATGGCGGGATTGACGAAGACGATGTAGGCCATCGTCAGGAAGGTGGTGAGACCGGCCAGCAGCTCGGTGCGGACGTTGCTGCCGTGCTCGCTCAGCTTGAAGAATCTTTCCAGAAACTGCATGTTCACCTCCTCATTCGCGTCAGGGTTGATGATGCAACGATTTCTGTGCCTGCGGCCTCGCCCCGGCCAAAGCGCGTTCGGAGCGAGGCAATTTCCGGAGCAGCCATATTACTCGCCTGCCATCGTCCTGCCCTCCCCCGGTGAGGCAGGAAGGCATTCCTTTTACCGCTTTCCCCAATAAAAAAGCCGCGTGAACCATCACGCGGCTTTTCATCGAAACCGGGAAGATCAGCCGGCCTTCAGATCCGTCAACACTTCGTCCAGCATTTTCTTGGCGTCGCCGAACAGCATGCGGTTGTTTTCCTTGTAGAACAGCGGATTGTCCACGCCCGCATAGCCGGACGCCATCGAGCGCTTCATCACGATCGAGGTCCGAGCCTTCCACACTTCCAGCACCGGCATGCCGGCGATCGGGCTGGTCGGATCTTCGGCCGCCGACGGATTGACGATGTCGTTGGCGCCGATCACCATGGCGACGTCGGTATCGGGGAAATCCTCGTTGATTTCATCCATCTCCATCACGATGTCGTAAGGCACCTTGGCTTCGGCCAGCAGAACGTTCATGTGGCCCGGCATGCGACCCGCGACCGGGTGGATGCCGAAGCGCACGTTGACGCCCTTGCTGCGCAAATACTGGGTGATTTCGTTGACCGTGTGCTGGGCCTGCGCCACCGCCATGCCGTAGCCCGGCACGATGATGACGTTCTTCGCTTCGCGCAGCAGTTCGGCGGTTTCGGCGGCACTGACCGCCACCACTTCGCCGGCCGGCTCTGCTTCGCCCTTGGCGGCGGCCGGCTTGCCGGCGCCGCTGCCGAAACCGCCGGCGATCACGCTGATGAAGTTGCGGTTCATCGCGCGGCACATGATGTAGGACAGGATTGCGCCGGAAGAACCAACCAGCGCGCCAGTCACGATCAGCAGGTCGTTCGACAGCATGAAGCCTGTGGCGGCGGCCGCCCAGCCGGAGTAGCTGTTGAGCATGGAGACCACGACCGGCATGTCGGCGCCGCCGATCGCCATCACCATGTGAATGCCGAACAGCAGCGCGATCACGGTCATCACGATCAGCGGCATCATGCCGGCCTGGATCGACTCGGCGCGGACGAACTGCACGCCGAAATAGATCACCACCAGAAGCGCCACCAGGTTCAGCCAATGGCGCGCCGGCAGCAGCAGCGGCTTGCCGCCGATGCGACCGGACAGCTTGCCGAAGGCGATCAAGGAACCAGAGAAGGTCACCGCGCCGATCAGGATGCCGACATAGATTTCGATTTCATGGATGGTCTTTTCGGCACCGCTGAAGCTGGCGGACGCCGCCGGGTCGATATAGCTGGCATAGCCGACCAGGGCGGCGGCCAGACCGACCAGGCTGTGCATCAAGGCCACCAGTTCCGGCATTTGCGTCATCTGCACGACGCGCGCGGCATACAGGCCGATGGCGGCGCCGACGACCATGGCGCCGATCACCCACGGAATGCCGGCGGCCGATACGTGCGGACCGAACACGGTGGCCAGCACGGCGATGACCATGCCGATCATGCCGTACAGGTTGCCGCGGCGCGAAGTCTCCGGATGCGAGAGACCGCCGAGGCTCAAGATGAACAGGATGGTGGCGCCCAGATAGGCGACGGTAACGAGGCTGTCAGACATTGCGCGTCGCCTTTCTTATTTACGGAACATCGCCAGCATGCGGCGGGTGACGGCGAAACCGCCGAACATGTTGATGGCGGTGAGGACGATACCGATCACCGCCAGCCAGCGGATCCATTCGGTTGGACGCTCGATGCCGGTTGCCAGCGGCGGCGCGATCTGCACCAGCGCGCCGATCGCAATGATGCTGGAGATCGCGTTGGTCACGCTCATCAGTGGCGTGTGCAGCGAAGGCGTGACGTTCCACACCACCATGTAGCCAATGAAACAGGCCAGCACGAACACCGTGAAGTGGCCGAGGAAAGCCGCCGGCGCATAGGCGCCAATCAGCCAGAACAGCGCGGCGGCAATGCCGAACACGACGGCGATGGTGCTGCCGGAAGTCGGCGCGCCCGCCGCGCCATGGCCATGCGCCTTCGGCGGGGCGGCGGCGGCAACCGGCTTGGCGGCGGGCGCCGGCAGCTTCAACGGCGGCGCCGGCCAGGTGACTTCACCGTCCTTGATCACGGTCAGCCCGCGGATGGCGTCGTCTTCCATATTGACGTTGAGGTTGCCATCCTTCGCCTTGCACAACTCCTCGGTCAGGCGCAGCAGGTTGGTGGCGTACAGCGTGCTCGACTGCCGCGACAGCCGGCTCGCCAGATCGGTATAGCCGATGATGGTCACGCCATGCCTGACCACGGCCTGGCCCGGCTCGGTCAATTCGCAGTTGCCGCCTTGCTCGGCGGCCATGTCGACGATCACGCTGCCCGGTTTCATCGACTGCACCATTTCAGCGGTGATGAGTTTCGGTGCCGGCTTGCCGGGGATCAGCGCGGTGGTGACGATGATGTCCGCTTCCTTGGCCTGGGTCGCGTACATTTCGCGCTGGGCCTGCTGGAAGCCTTCCGACATGACCTTGGCATAGCCGCCGCCGCCGGAGCCTTCTTCCTCGTAGTCGACCTTCACGAATTCGCCGCCCAGCGACTTGACCTGGTCGGCTACTTCCGGCCGAGTGTCGTTGGCGCGCACGATGGCGCCCAGATTGGCGGCGGTGCCGATGGCAGCCAGGCCGGCCACGCCGGCGCCGGCGATGAAGACCTTGGCCGGCGGAATCTTGCCGGCAGCGGTGATCTGGCCGTTGAAGAAGCGGCCGAAGGCATTCGCCGCCTCGATGACGGCGCGATAGCCGCTGATGCCGGCCATCGACGTCAGCGCATCCATCTTCTGCGCGCGCGACAACTGGCGCGGCAGCGCATCGATGGCCAGCACGGTCGCCTTTTTCGCCGCCAGCTGCTGCATCAGCTCCGGGCTCTGGGCCGGCCAGATGAAGGAAATCAGCGTCGTCCCTTCGCGCATCAGCGCGACTTCCTGCGCATCTGGTGCGCGCACCTTGAACACGATGTCGGCTGCCGCCCACAGCTGCGCGGCATTCTCGGCGATCTGCGCGCCGGCGGCGCGATAGGTGTCGTCACTGAAGTTGGCGGCATCGCCAGCGCCGGATTCGACCGTGACGGCAAAGCCGAGCTTGATGAGTTTTTCTACCACCTCGGGCACCGTCGCCACGCGCTTTTCGCCCGCGAAGACCTCCCTTGGCACACCTATCGTTAATGCCATGATTTTTCCTCTTCTACCCTGATTATTTCGCTCTTCTGCGGAAGCATAGTCCGCCTTCGGCGACGAAGGCGGGCACGCTCATTCTTTCATTCCGGTGATCCGGTTCCTGTCGTCGACGAACACGACCTTCGGCCAGTAGCCCTGGGCCTCGGCCTCGCTCATCGGCGCATAGGTGCAGATGATCAGCAGGTCGCCGAGATGGGCGCGCCGGGCGGCCGCACCATTGAGCGAGATCTCGCCGCTGCCGCGTTTACCCTTGATGGCGTAGGTCGAAAAGCGCTCGCCATTGTTGACGTTGTACAACTCGATCTTTTCGAATTCCCTGATGTCGGCCGCTTCCAGCAAATCCTCGTCGATGCCGCAGGAACCTTCATAATGAAGATCGGCCTGGGTGACGGTAACCCGGTGCAGCTTGGCGCGTAACATGATGCGTTGCATGATGATGGTCTCTAC
>JBAUJK010000208.1:0-2849 GCA_049683695.1 Burkholderiaceae bacterium | reverse complement strand
GCAGGCGGCGGCGCTGGCCGAGGCGCTGGCCGACGAGCCGCTCGACGCCGTGTTCTGCAGCGATCTGCAGCGCGCACGCCAGACCGCCTTTGCGCTGGCCGCCGCGCGCGACCTGCCGCTGCAGCTGGACGCCGGCCTGCGCGAGCGCTGTTACGGCGGCTTCGAAGGCTTCCTGTACGACGAACTGGCTGAACGCTTCCCGGCCGAATACGCGGCCTGGCAGGCGCGCGAGCCGGATGCGCATTTTCCGGCCGGCGCCAGCCGCGGCGAGACGCTGCGCGTCTTCGCCGAGCGGGCGGTGGCGGCGGTGCTGCGGCTGGCGCAGGCGGCGCGCCGCGACGGCCTGCGCCGCATCGCCGTGGTCAGCCACGGCGGCGTGCTGGAGTCGGTGTACCGCGACGTGCACGCGCTCGGCCACCTGCCGCCGCGCGACTTCGCAATCCCGAACGCCGGCGTCAACCGGCTGCGCCATGACGGCACGCGGCTGCACATCGCCTGCTGGGCCGACGTCGCCCATCTGGAGCGGCTGGCGGCGCTCGACGAGATCGACGCCTGACGCGCTGCCGGCGCCGTCTGTCCCGTTCCCTGACCCGATCCGTTTTCCCGCCGTGCAGCTCGGACCCTATTCCCTTCGCAACAACGTGTTCGTGGCGCCGATGGCCGGCGTCACCGACCGCCCGTTCCGCCAGCTGTGCAAGGAACTCGGCGCCGGCTACGCGGTGTCGGAAATGGCGGCGTCGAATCCGCGCCTGTGGGCGTCGGAAAAGACCGCGCGCCGCATTGACCATGCCGGCGAGATGGAGCCGAAGGCGGTGCAGATCGCCGGCGCCGACCCGGCCATGCTGGCCGAATGCGCGCAATACAACGTCCTCCGCGGTGCCCAGATCATCGACATCAACATGGGCTGCCCGGTCAAGAAGGTGTGCAACAGCTGGTGCGGCTCGGCGCTGCTGCAGGATCAGGCGCTGGTGGCGCGGATCCTGGCCGCGGTGGTCGGCGCGGTCGAGGTGCCGGTGACGCTGAAATTCCGCACCGGCTGGGACCGGCAGAACAAGAATGCGCTGGCGATTGCCAGGATCGCCGAGGATGCCGGCATCGCGATGCTGACGCTGCACGGCCGCACCCGCGCCGACGGCTACGGCGGCGACGCCGAATACGAGACGATCGCGGCGGTGAAGGCGGCTGTCCGCATCCCGGTGGTGGCCAATGGCGACATCGACAGCCCGCACAAGGCGCGGGCGGTTTTGGCCGCCACCGGCGCCGACGCCGTGATGATCGGCCGCGCGGCGCAGGGGCGGCCATGGATCTTCCGCGAAATCGACCATTTCCTGCGCACCGGCGAACTGCTGCCGCCGCCGCGCGTGGACGAGGTGCGGCGCCTGATGGCCGAGCACCTGCGCGCGCACTATGCGTTCTACGGCGAATACCTGGGCGTGCGCACCGCCCGCAAGCACATCGGCTGGTACGTGCGCGAGCTGCCCGGCGGCGAGGCGTTTCGCCAGCAGATGAACCGGCTGCAGGATTGCAGAGAGCAGCTGCGCGCCGCCGACGCCTTTTTCGAATCGCAATTGGCGCATGGCGAGCGGTTACAATACGGCCTGGCGCACGCGCCACTGGCGGCCTGAACGGGCCGGCCAGACCAGCCAGAATCGCATAGCATGAGCAAAGACAGCATCCAGGACGTCGTCAAGAAAAGTCTCGAAAAATATTTCCGGGACCTGGGCGAACAGCAGCCAACCAACGTCTATGAAATGGTGATCTCCACCGTCGAGAAGCCGACCCTGGAAGCGGTGATGGCGCGCGCCGGCGGCAACCAGTCGCACGCAGCCGACATGCTCGGCATCAACCGAAATACCCTGCGCAAGAAACTGCAGCAGCACGGGCTGCTGTAGCGGCGGGCGGCGGGCGCCGCCAGCGGCGCCGCCCTTGTCCGTGCGCGCCGACCTCTTCCTCACTTCATCCCGCCTTCCGCCATGATCAGACAAGCTCTCCTTTCGGTATCCGACAAGACCGGCATCCTCGACTTCGCGCGTGCACTGCGCGCGCGCGGCGTCACGCTGCTGTCCACCGGCGGCACCGCCAAACTGCTGGCCGACAACGGCCTCGAGGTCACCGAGGTGGCCGACTACACCGGCTTCCCGGAAATGCTGGACGGCCGCGTCAAGACGCTGCACCCGAAGGTGCACGGCGGCATCCTGGCGCGGCGCGACTTGCCGGAACACGCGGCGGCGCTCGCGCAGCACGGCATCCCGACCATCGACATGGTGGTGGTCAACCTGTACCCGTTCCAGCAGACGGTGGCCAAGGACGACTGCCCGCTGGAAGACGCGATCGAGAACATCGACATCGGCGGCCCGGCGATGCTGCGCTCGGCCGCCAAGAACCATCGCGACGTGCTGGTGCTGTGCGATCCGGCCGACTACGGGCGCGTGCTGGCCGAACTCGATGCCGGCGGCGGCGAAGTCGGCTACGACACCCGCTTCGAACTGGCGAAGAAAGTGTTCGCGCACACCGCGCAATACGACGGCGCGATCGCCAACTACCTCAGTTCGCTCGGGCCGGAACGCCAGCACGCCACGCGCAGCGCCTATCCGCAGACGCTGAACCTGCACTTCGAAAAGGTGCAGGACATGCGCTACGGCGAGAACCCGCACCAGTCGGCGGCGTTCTACCGCGAGCTGGCGCCGGCCGCCGGCAGCCTGGCCAACTACCGCCAGCTGCAGGGCAAGGAACTGTCGTACAACAACATCGGCGATGCCGACGCCGCCTGGGAATGCGTGAAGACCTTCGACGCGCCGGCCTGCGTGATCGTCAAGCATGCCAACCCGTGCGGCGTGGCGCTCGGCGCC
>JBAUJK010000207.1:0-46373 GCA_049683695.1 Burkholderiaceae bacterium | reverse complement strand
AGTTGCGGATAGCGCGCCTTGATCCAGCGGATGCGGTCCAGCACGCCCTTCGAATGGCCGTGCGCGGTATCGACCACCAGCACGTCGACGCCGGCCTGCACCAGCAACTCGACGCGCTCGTCGTTTTCCGGGCCGACGCCGACCGCGGCGCCGACCTGCAGCATGCCGTGCTCGTCCTTCGACGACAGCGGATGCTCGTGCGACTTCAGGATGTCCTTGACGGTGATCAGGCCGCGCAGCTCGAAGGCGTCGTTGATCACGATCACGCGCTCCAGCCGGTGCTTGTTCATCAGCCGTTTGGCTTCTTCCAGATCGGCGCCTTCCTTGACCACCACCAGCTTGTCGCGCGGCGTCATCTTGTCGCGCGCCTCGGCGTCCAGCTCTTCCTCGAAGCGCAGGTCGCGGTTGGTGATGACGCCGACCACCTGCTTGCCCTCGACCACCGGGAAGCCGCTGATGCCGTGCTGGTCGGACAGCGCGATGACGTCGCGGATCTTCATCGTCGGCGGGATCGTGATCGGATCGCGCACCACGCCGGATTCGAAGCGCTTGACCTTGGCCACTTCGCGCGCCTGTTCCTTCGGCGTCAGGTTCTTGTGGATGATGCCGATGCCGCCTTCCTGCGCCATCGCGATCGCCAGGCGCGCCTCGGTCACGGTATCCATCGCCGCCGACAGCAGCGGGATGTTGAGCGCGATGTTGCGCGTCAGCCGGGTCTTGAGAGAAGTGTCTTTGGGAAGGATGCTGGAAAACGCGGGGACGAGCAGCACGTCATCGAAGGTGAGTGCTTTGTGGAGTAGACGCATGATGTTTCCTACGGGCGCAAAAGCGAATTATACAGAAACCATTATCCGCCGTCGCCGGTTGTCAACCACCGCAAGCCCTTGAATTCGTTGACATCGGCGCCAAAGCATGGCGAAATCGTGCCAACGTTTCCCACCACCCAAGGATTGCCATGAAACCGTTTCGGCTCCAGCCGCTGATTGCCGCCACCGCCTTCGCCGTCTGTACGCTGGCAGGCGCCGCCGGTGCGCAATACGTGTGGGTCGACGGCAACGGCGTGCGCCAGTATTCCGACATGCCGCCACCGGCATCGGTGCCGACGGCCAGCATCCTGAAGGCGCCGAACTGGACGCCGTCGACGCAAGCGGCGCCGGACCCAGCGCCCGACGGCACGACCGCCGAAAAGAAGGCACCGCCGACGCTGGCCGAGCGCAATGCCGACTTCGTCAAGCGCCGCAGCGAAAAGGCCGAGCAGGACAAGAAGGCCGCGGAACAGGCGCGCATCGCGGCGCAGAAGGCGCAGAGCTGCGAACGTGCCCGCCAGTACCAGAAAACGCTGGAGTCGGGCGTGCGCCTAGCCAGCACGGACAAGAATGGCGAGCGCGTCTACCTGGACGACGCCGCGCGCGCCAAGGAACAGCAGGCGACGCGCGAAGTGTTGAAGGAATGCGGCGCCTAGCCTTTAGACTCGCCTGAGCCTTGTGCGCGCGCGCCGCGCTGCCTGACGCCGGCACGGCGCCGGCGCGATTCCTTCGGATCGGCTTGCAGCGGCCGGTAGATTTCGATGCGGTCATGCGCCTGCGCGATGCTGTCCGGCGTCTTCAGCTTGCCGTAGATGCCGATGCGGCTGGTGGCCAGGTCGATCTCGGGGCATTGCTGCAGGATGCCGCTGGCGGCGATCACCTGGCGCAGGCTGCTGCCCACCGCCACTTCCAGCTCCAGCACGATGATCCGGTCCGGCCGCGCATGGCACACCTGCACCGGGATGCGGCCGTCAGCCATACACCGCCTCGGCGCGCTTGCGGAACGATTCGACGAAGCTGTTGGCGATCATGTGGAACACCGGGCCGATGATCTGTTCCAGCAGCCGGCTGGAAAATTCGTAGCGCATGTCGAATTCCACCTTGCAGGCATCTTCCTTCAGCGGCTTGAAAGTCCAGCTGGCATCCAGGTGCTTGAACGGCCCTTCCACCAATTGCATCTTCATCGCGGTCGGCGGCGCATTGGTGTTCTCGGTGGTGAACGAATGATGGACGCCGTGGTACTGGATCTGGATGGTCGCCACCAGCCGCCCCGCTTCGCGCTCCAGCACCTTGACGCCGCCGCACCACGGCAGGAACAGCGGATAGTCCTCCACCCGATCGACCAGATCGAACATCTGCTGCGCGCTGTACCCGAGGAATACCGACTTGTGCACCACTGCCATCGACGAACCGTTTGATAGAATCGCAAAGCTGAAATTTTAACCGACCGCCGCCCTTTCCCCGAGCCGATGACCATAGTTGACAACCGCAAAGCCTTTCACGATTACTTCATCGAGGAGCGCTATGAAGCCGGCATCGTGCTGGAGGGCTGGGAAGTCAAGGCGATCCGCGCCGGCCGCGTGCAGCTGAAGGAAGCCTACGTGGTGGTGCGCAACGGCGAGGTGTTCCTGTTCGGCGCCCACATCAGCGCGCTGCTGTCCGCCTCCAGCCACGTGCATCCGGACGCGCTGCGCACCCGCAAGCTGCTGCTGCACGCGGACGAAATCAAGAAGCTGATCGGCAAGGTCGAGCGCGCCGGCTACACGCTGGTGCCGCTGAACCTGCACTACGTGCGCGGCCGCGTCAAATGCGAAATCGGCCTCGCCAAGGGCAAGAAGCAGCACGACAAGCGCGAAACCGAAAAGAAGCGCGATTCGCAGCGTGAAATCGAAAAGGCGATGAAGACGCACCGGCGCTAGGCCGGCACCAAGGAGTATGCGTTAAAAGAGAGCGGCTTACGCCCGGCTCAAGAGGCTACGTCGGGGAGTATCCTAAGCACGATCCTCCCCGCTCCGTTCTCAGTTACTTCTGCTGCGTTTTCACCACCTGCAAGGCGCTGGCGATCAGGCCGCCCATGTCGCTCATCGTGGCTGGCACGATCAGCGAATTGCCGGTCTTGGCCAGGTTGGCGAACGCGCCGACGTACTGTTCCGCCACCTTCAGGTTGACCGCGTCGGCACCGCCCGGCTCGCGGATCGCGGCGGCGGTCTGGCGCAACGCATCGGCGGTCGCCTCGGCGATCGCGACGATCGCCGCCGCCTGCCCCTGCGCGCGGTTGATCGCGGCCTGCTTTTCGCCTTCGGACTTGGCGATCGCCGCTTCGCGCTCGCCGTTGGCGATGTTGATCTGTTCCTGCTTGCGCCCTTCGGAGGCGGCGATCAGCGCGCGCTTCTCACGCTCGGCGGTGATCTGCGCCTGCATCGCATGCAGGATTTCCTTCGGCGGGGTCAGGTCCTTGATCTCGTAGCGCAGCACCTTGACGCCCCAGTTGGCAGCAGATTCGTCGATTGCCGACACGATCGCGGTGTTGATGTGGTCGCGTTCCTCGAAGGTCTTGTCCAACTCCATCTTGCCGATCACCGAGCGCAAGGTGGTTTGCGCCAGCTGCGTGATGGCCGAGATGTAGTTGGACGAACCGTAGGACGCGCGCATCGGATCGGTGACCTGGAAGTACAGGATGCCGTCCACCTGCAGCTGCGTGTTGTCCTTGGTGATGCAGACCTGCGGCGGTACGTCGAGCGGAATTTCCTTCAGCACGTGCTTGTAGGCGATGCGGTCGATGAACGGCACCACGATGTTGAGGCCGGGGCCGAGCGTGGCGTGATACTTGCCGAGCCGCTCGACCACCCAGGCATGCTGCTGCGGCACCACGTTGATGGTCTTGAAGACGAAGACGATCGCCAGGATGAAGATGATGAGCGATACGTTGCCGAAGCTGAAGTCCATGAGCCTGCTCTCCCTTTAATTGTTGTGGGTGCGTCGGCCGGACACGATCAGCCGGCTGCCGCGCACTTCGCGGATGATAAACGATCCCGGCCGCGCTTCCTCGCCCGGCGCCAGCTCGATGTCCCACAGCGCGCCGCGATACATCGCACGTGCGCTGCCGGTACCGTCCCACTGCTCGACCCGCACGCTCTGGCCGATGTCCAGGTTCACGTTCGGGTCGCGCGCGGCGTCGGTGGCGCGGCGCCGGCCCCAGCGGCTGCGCCGCAGCGCGTAGGTGGCGACGATGCCGACCACGGCGGCGGTAATCAGCTGCACCTCCTGCGTCAGCCCGGCGAATGCCGCGAGCGCGCCGGCGGCCAGCCCGAGCGCGATCATCAGCAGGTAAAAAGTGCCGATGAACATTTCCAGGATCACGACGATGCCCGCCATCACCAGCCAGATCATCCAGTCCGCCATCGCCCATCTCCTTGTGCAAAGCCGCGAGGCATCGCCACGGCCGGAAAAACAAAACCCCCGTCAGCCGTGGCGGACGAGGGTTCAAGCCCAAACAATGAAACTGTTTTTGTTTGTATTCGGCAAGTGGTGGCTAGTCTAGCCGAAAATTTTCCGGCGTCAACTCTGCTGTCCCATCCGCGCAACGGCGGCGGGCGGCGGCTTCCCGCCCGACTTGCCGGTTATTTTCCTCCGAGTTTTTGCCAGGTGTCGACCACCGTGTCCGGGTTCAGCGAGATCGACGCGATCCCTTCCTTCATCAGCCATTCGGCGAAATCCGGATGGTCGGACGGCCCCTGGCCGCAGATGCCGATGTACTTGCCCTGCGCGCGGCAGGCGGCGATCGCCTGCGACAGCAGCGCGCATACGGCCGGATCGCGCTCGTCGAAATCGGCCGCCAGCAGTTCCATGCCGGAATCGCGGTCCAGCCCCAGCGTCAGCTGCGTCAGGTCGTTGGAGCCGATCGAGAAACCGTCGAAGTATTCGAGGAACTGCTCGGCCAGGATCGCGTTGGACGGAATTTCGCACATCATGATCAGGCGCAGGCCGTTTTCGCCGCGCTTCAAGCCGTTCTGGCCCAGCAGCTCGACCACCTTCCGCGCCTGCCCGAGCGTGCGCACGAACGGCACCATGATCTCGACGTTGGTCAGCCCCATGTCGTTGCGCACCCGCTTCATCGCCGCGCATTCCATCTCGAACGCCTCGGCGAAGTCGCGCGCCAGGTAGCGGGCGGCGCCGCGGAAGCCGAGCATCGGGTTTTCCTCATCCGGCTCGTAGCGCGAACCGCCGATCAGCTTCTTGTACTCGTTCGACTTGAAGTCCGACAGCCGCACGATCACCGGCTTCGGCCAGAACGCGGCGGCGATCGTCGCCACGCCCTCGGCCAGCTTGTCGACGTAGAATGCGCGCGGCGACGCATGGCCGCGCGCCACCGATTCGACCGCCTTCTTCAGGTCCGGGTCGACGTTCGGGTATTCGAGGATCGCCTTCGGATGCACGCCGATGTTGTTGTTGATGATGAATTCCAGCCGCGCCAGGCCGACACCGTTATTGGGAATCGACTGGAAATCGAAAGCCAGCTGCGGGTTGCCGACGTTCATCATGATCTTCACCGGCAACTCCGGCATTTCGCCGCGCCGCACTTCGCTGACCTCGGTCTCGAGGAAGCCGTCGTAGATGCGGCCTTCGTCGCCCTCGGCGCAGGAAACGGTGACCAACGTGCCGTCCTTCAGCACTTCGCTGGCGTTGCCACAACCGACCACCGCCGGCACGCCCAGTTCGCGCGCAATGATCGCCGCGTGGCAGGTGCGGCCGCCGCGGTTGGTGACGATCGCCGACGCGCGCTTCATCACCGGCTCCCAGTTGGGGTCGGTCATGTCGGCCACCAGCACGTCGCCCGGCTGCACGCGCTCCATCTCGGACGGGTCGTGGATCACCCTTACCGGGCCGGCGCCGATCTTCTGGCCGATCGCACGGCCGGCCGCCAGCACGGTGCCGGTGCCCTTCAGCGTGAAGCGCTGCTGGGCGTCGCCGGTCTTCTGCTGCGACTTCACAGTTTCCGGGCGCGCCTGCAGGATGTACAGCTTGCCGTCGCGGCCGTCCTTGCCCCATTCGATGTCCATCGGCCGGCCGTAGTGCTTTTCGATGGTGACCGCGTATTGCGCAAGTTCCACCACTTCGGCGTCGGTCAGCGAGTAGCGGTTGCGCAATTCCAGCGGAACGTCGACGGTCTTGACCGAGCGGCCGGCCCGCGCTTCGCTGGTGAATTCCATCTTGATCAGCTTGGAACCGATGTTGCGCCGGATTACCGGCGACTTGCCCTGCTCCAGCATCGGCTTGTGGACGTAGAACTCATCCGGGTTGACCGCACCCTGCACCACCGTTTCTCCCAGGCCATAGCTGGAGGTGATGAAGACGACGTCGCGGAAACCCGATTCGGTATCCAGCGTGAACATCACGCCGGCAGCGCCGACGTCGGAGCGCACCATGCGCTGCACGCCGGCCGACAGCGCGACGTCGGCGTGGATGAAGCCCTTGTGGACCCGGTAGGAAATCGCGCGGTCGTTGTACAGCGACGCGAACACGTGCTTCATCGCATCGAGCACATTGTCGATGCCGATCACGTTCAGGAAGGTTTCCTGCTGGCCAGCAAAGGAAGCGTCGGGCAGGTCTTCGGCGGTGGCCGACGAGCGCACCGCAAACGACATTTCGCCGGGGGATTGCTCGGCCAGGGTCTGGTAGGCATCACGGATCTCCTGCGCCAGCCGCGGCTGGAACGGGGTGTCGACGATCCATTGGCGGATTTCGGCGCCGGCTGCGGCCAGCGCCCGCACGTCGTCGACGTCGAGCTCGTCCAGCCGGGCGCCGATGCGCTCGCCCAGGGTCGGACCGCCGTCGGCGCTGTAGCCGAGGAAATCGCGGAAGGCTTGCGCGGTGGTGGCGAAACCACCCGGCACGCGCACCCCGCTTTGCGCCAACTGGCTGATCATTTCGCCTAGCGAGGCATTCTTGCCGCCGACCGAATCGACGTCGGTCATGCGTAACTGGTCAAGCGATACTACGTAGGCAACCTCCGGCTCGGGCGCGCGACGCGACCCTGCATATACTGCGCTGGACATAGACAACCTCTGTTTTGATGATGGGAAATCTTCACGTCGTCTTCGCTGGGCCGGGGTTTTTGTTATTCTTATTGCAGTTGGACTGATGCTCGTTGCGCGCCATTTTACAACCAGCGATGGCTTTTTGCCTTGATCGGCGCCGGCTTCCCTGTTCTTTTTCCACCCGTTATTTCCACCCCGACATGCTGCCTCCCCCTCCGCCTCCTGCCAACCGCACCGTTTTCTTCGTCTCCGACGGCACCGGCATCACCGCCGAAACCTTCGGCCATTCGCTGTTGACCCAGTTCGAACTGCGCTTCAAGCACGTGCGGCTGCCGTTCATCGATACCATGGAAAAGGTGCGCGACGCGGTCGACCGCATCAATGCCGCCTACGAAGCCGACGGCAAGCTGCCGATCGTGTTCTCGACCATGGTCAAGGCCGAGCTGTCGAGCGTGGTGCGGCTGTCGAAGGCGATGCACATGGACCTGATCCATACCTTCGTCGAGCCGCTGGAGCAGGAGTTGGGCGTCAAATCGACACATACCATCGGCCGCAGCCACAACATCGCCAATTCCGACGAATACAAGAACCGGATCGAGGCGATCAATTTTTCCCTGGCGCATGACGATGGCCAGTCGAACCTGAACCTGGCAGCGGCCGACGTGATCCTGGTCGGCGTGTCGCGCTCCGGCAAGACGCCGACCAGCCTGTACCTGGCGATGCAGTTCGGCGTCAAGGCGGCCAACTATCCGCTGATTCCGGAGGATTTCGAGCGCAATCGGCTGCCGAGCGACCTTCTGCCGTACAAGCACAAGATCTTCGGGCTGTCGATCGCGCCCGACCGGCTATCCGAGGTGCGCAATGAGCGCCGTCCGGGCAGCAAGTACGCGGCGCTGGAGAATTGCCGCTACGAAGTCAACGAGGCGGAGCGGATGATGCGGCGCGAAGGCATCCGCTGGATGTCGTCGACCGCCAAATCGATCGAGGAAATCGCCACCACCGTGCTGCAGGAACTGAAGTTCGAGTGGCGTACCTACGGTTGAACAACCGTTGCACGCCGCGCCGCCGGGACTGTCGTCAATCTTTCCAATCGCCGAAACTTTGAACTTATAAATAAGTCTTTACTTTTATAGGTGGAACGGGTTTGGCGCCGATTCCCCGATGTTGTTCGGATCCGTGCCGGCCCTCTTCCGTCACTCTGGTGAAAGGAAGCGTCAGGAGGTGCCCTATGGAGATTTTGCTGATCGAATTGATTCTATGGGCGGGATTGGCGTTTCTTTTCTGGGTGATGAAGGACAACATGGATGGTGTCGAATCGGAAATCGACTCCAATGCCATGGGGCAACCTGGAAATCTGCGCATCCCGGTGCACTTCGATCAGGCTGAACAATTGACCGAGCCGATCGGTACCTACCTGAACGCCCCGATCTACCGGCACGCGCGCATCGACGGCAAGGACTATGAATTCTCGTATGCCTTTCCGTATGACGGCGGTACGGTGCGGCTGGCGGCTGGCGAACGCTACCTGAAACCGGGGCTGGTGTACCACCCGGCCTGAGAACCCACTTCAGCCTGGTCGACTCAGGCGCCGCGCGTCTGCCGCAGTTGCTCGAACAGGCAGACCGCGGCAGCGGCCGCCACGTTCAGCGATTCGATCCCACCTGCCTGCGGAATTTTCACCTGCCGTGCCGCCAGCGCCAGTAATGCCGGCGCCACTCCCTGCCCTTCATGCCCGAACAGCCACGCCGCCGGCCGCCGCAGGTCGGTTTCATACAGCGTGGCACTGGCGTACGAGCTGGTCGCCAGCACCGGCACGCGGGCACCGCGCAGCAGCGTTTCGAGGTCGACGTTTTCGAAAATATCGAGCAGGAAATGGGCGCCCATGCCGGCGCGCAGCACCTTCGGCGACCACGCGAACACCGTTTCTGCAGAGCAATACACTTGCCGGATGCCGGCTGCGGCCGCGCTGCGCAGGATCGAGCCGAGATTGCCCGGATCCTGTAGGCGGTCGAGCAGCACCGCCGGCTCGGCCAGCGCTGGCGGCAGTCGTGGCTGCAGCGTCTCGACCACGAACAGCAGGCCGACGCCATGCTCGACCTGGCTCAAGCCCTTGTACAGCGCATCCGGCAGCAGCAGGCACTGCGCGCAGCGCGCCGCCAGCGCCGCTGCTTCCGGATCGGCGGTGGCGCCTTGCGCCAGCACACACCACACCGGCTGGCCGACCTGCTGCAGGTAAGCCTGCGCCAGGTGGATGCCGTCCAGCAGCGTGCGGCCGGCCTTGCGCCGCGCCTGGCTGCTGGTCGCCAGCAGCTTCAATTCCTTGTACAACGGATTGTCGCGCGACGAAATCGTCTTCATGCCGGCTCCCGCGGCGCCAGCAGCAGCGCCCGCACCGGCGCGTAGGACTTGCGGTGCGCCGGCGACACGCCGTGCAGCCGCAGCCGCTCCAGGTGCAGTGCGGTGCCGTAGCCCTTGTGCTGGTCGAATGCGTATTGCGGATACTGCCGGTGCAGCTCCAGCAAGGCGGCATCGCGCGCGGTCTTGGCCAGGATCGACGCGGCGGAAATTGCCGGCACCGTATCGTCACCCTTGACGATCGCGCGCGCCGGCAGCGCCAGCGGCGGGCAGCGGTTGCCGTCGATCAGCGCCAGCTCCGGCACGCATGTCAGGCTCTCGACGGCGCGCCGCATTGCCAGCATCGTCGCCTGCAGGATGTTCAGCGCATCGATTTCCTGTTCCGAACACTGCGCCACCGCCCAGGCCAGTGCATGTGCGCGGATTTCCTCGGCCAGCCGGTCGCGCCGGACCGCGGTCAGCTTCTTGGAATCGCGCAGGCCGGCGATCGGCCGCGCCGGATCGAGGATCACGGCAGCGGCGAACACCGGCCCGGCCAGCGGCCCGCGTCCGGCTTCGTCGACGCCGCAGACGATTTGCGCGGTGGGCAGAGGGAACGGTAACGGCAAGGTAGCGGATTTCATTGCGCGGCTCCCCCGACCAAACCAGGGAAATCCATATACTCCCTATGGCACCATAAAAAACCGGGCGCTATTGCTGCGGATTTTACACATACTCCCATGATCAACTCCGGGTTGCGGCGGCGATCACGTTCAGCACCGCCTGCGCGCTTTCGACGGCGGTGTTGCGCAGCAACGTGTGATGCATGTCGGTGAAGCGCTGCAGTAGGCGCGCGCGGTTGGCGTCGTCGTCCAGCTGCCGCGCCAGCGCGTCGGCCAACGCCTGCGGCGTGGCGGCGTCCTGCAGCAGTTCCGGCACCACGAAGTCGCGCGCCAAGATGTTCGGCAGGCCGATCCACGGCAGATAGCCCATGTGGCGCAACACCTGCCAGGACGCGCGCATCATCTTGTAGGCGATCACCATCGGCTTCTTGAACAGCGCCACTTCCAGCGTCGCGGTGCCGGACGCCACCAGCACCGCGTCGGCAGCCGCCATCGCCACGTGTGACCGGCCGTCCAGCAGTTGCAGTGGCACGTCCTGCAGGCCGGCCTGCGCCAGCAGTTCGGTGAAGTAGCGGCGCTGGGCGTCACCGGCCATCGGCACCACGAAGCGCAGCGACGGCTCGCGCCGCAACAGGATCTGTGCCGCCGCGACGAAGGCGACGCTGTTGTACTTGAGCTCCGACATGCGGCTGCCCGGCATCAGCGTCACTACCGGACCGGAGGCCGGCAGGCCGAGTTCGGCGCGCGCCGCCGCTACGTCGGGCACCAGCGGGATCACTTCGGCCAGCGGATGGCCGACGTAGGTGACCGGCAGGCCGGCTTCCCGGTACAGGGTTTCCTCGAACGGGAAGATCACCAGCATGTGCGACACCGCGCGCCGGATCTTGTCGAGACGGCCGCCGCGCCAGGCCCAGATCGACGGGCTGATGAAATGCACGGTCGGAATCCCGGCCCGCTTCAGCTGCATTTCCAGGCCGAGGTTGAAATCGGGCGCGTCGACGCCGATGAAGGCGGCCGGCCGTTCGGCCAGCAGACGGTCGCGCAGCCCATTCTGGATGCCTTTGATCTCGCGGTAGTGCGCCAACACCTCGAACAGCCCGCGCACCGCCAGCTTTTCCATCGGCCAGTCGGAGACGAAGCCGTATTCCGCCATGCGCGGGCCGCCGATGCCATGCAGCCGTGCCTCTGGCAGTTGCGGCCGCAAACCGGACAGCAGGCGCGCCGCCAGCAGATCGCCCGAGGTTTCGCCGGCGACCAGCGCGATCGCCGGTTCAGCGGATGATGCCACGGGGCGAGGCTTCGACGAACTCGCGCAGCTGGCGCAGCTGGGCGGCGGCGGCCGGCGTCTTCTGCTCTTCGGCGAGCAGTGCCTGCTTGGCGTCGTCCAGCGACAGGCCGGCGCGGTACAGCAGCTTGTAGCCACGCTTGATCGCCATGATCTGCTCGCTGGAAAAACCGCGCCGCTGCAGGCCGACGCTGTTGATGCCGGCCGGCGCCGCGCGGTTGCCGGCGGCGGTCACGAACGGCGGCACGTCCTGGCTGACGGCGGCAGTGAATGCCGTCATCGCATACGCGCCGACGTGGCAGAACTGGTGGATCGTGGTGAAACCGCCCAGCACCGCCCAGTCGCCGATCACGACGTGGCCGCCGAGCGTGGCGTTGTTCGACATCGTGATGTGGCTGCCGAGCTGGCAATCGTGCGCGATGTGCACGTAGGCCATGATCCAGTTGTCGTCGCCGATGCGGGTGACGCCGCCGTCCTGCACGGTGCCGAGGTTGACGGTGACGAATTCGCGGAAGGTGTTGCCGTCGCCGATCTCGAGCCGGGTCGGCTCGCCGCCGTACTTCTTGTCCTGCGGCACGGCGCCGATAGAACAGAACTGGAACAGCGTATTGTTGCGCCCGATCGTGGTATGGCCCTCGACCACCGCGTGCGCGCCGATGCGGCTGCCGGCGCCGATCGCCACGTGCGGCCCGATCACCGCGTACGGGCCAACCTCGACCGCGCCATCCAGCATCGCGCGCGGATCGACGATCGCGGTCGGATGGATGCCGGCCATTACTGCGCCGCCGGCTGGCCGGCGTCGTTGATGGTGCGCATCGTGCACATCAGCTCGGCCTCGACCGCCAGCTGGCCGTCGACGCTGCCCTGCGCCTTGTATTTCCAGATGCCGCGCGCGGTGCGCAGGATTTCGACCCGCATCACCAGCTGGTCGCCCGGCTCCACCGGCCGCTTGAAGCGGGCGCCGTCGATGCCGATGAAATACACCACCGAGTTGTCGTCCGGCTTCTGCCCCATGGTGAGGAACGACAGCAGTGCCGCCGTCTGCGCCAGCGCCTCGATCATCAGCACGCCCGGCATCACCGGCTTGTGCGGGAAATGGCCGTTGAAGAACTCTTCGTTGACGGTGACGTTCTTGATCGCGGTGATGGTCTTGCCGGACTCCCAGTCCAGCACCCGGTCGACCAGCAGCAGCGGGTAACGGTGCGGCAGGTATTGCTTGATTTGCGTGATGTCGAGGCTATTCATCGTGTTTTTCTGTCAGCGATTTCAGGGTTTTTTCGAGCTCCCGGATTTTCTCACGCATCGCCGCCAGGTTACGCACGACGGCGGCCGATTTCTCCCACTCGCCATTCTTGGCCAGCGGGTAGAAACCGGTGTACAGGCCCGGTTCGCGGATCGAGCGCGACACCATGCTGCCGGAAGAAATGTGGACGTGATCGGCGATCGTCAGATGCCCCAGCACCATTGCCGCGCCACCGAAGGTGCAGTGGCGGCCGATGATCGCGCTGCCGGCGACGCCGACGCAGCCGGCCATCGCGGTATGGGCGCCGATGCGGCAGTTGTGGCCGATCTGGATCTGGTTGTCGAGCTTGACGCCATCCTCGATCACGGTATCGGACAGCGCGCCGCGGTCGATCGTGGTGTTGGCGCCGATCTCGACGTCGTCACCGATCACGACGCCGCCGGTCTGCGGAATCTTGACCCAGGCGCCGCCGTCGTTGGCGAAACCGAAGCCGTCGGCACCGATCACCGCGCCCGAATGGATGATGCCGCGGCGGCCGATCGAGCAGCCGGCATGCAGCGTGACATGCGCGAACAGGTGCGTGCCGGCGCCGACCGCGGCGCCGCCGCCGATGAAGCAGCCGGCGTCGATCACCGCATCGTCGTCGATGCGGGCACCGGCCTCGATCGTGACCTGTGGCCCGATGCAGGCAGTGGCGGCGACACTGGCAGCCGGATCGACGCAGGCGCTCGGATGAACGCCGGGCAGGCGCGGACGCGCCGCCCGCGCCGCGAACCATTGGGCGGCTCGCGCGAAGTAGGCGTAGGGATTGTCGGTGATGATGCGGGCGCCGCCATAGGCGGTGCCGAGCGCGGCATGGTCGGCCGCACCCAGGATCAGCGCACCGGCCCGGGTGTGCGCCGCCTGCGACCTCAGCTTGGGGTTGGTGAGAAAGGTGATGTGCGTCGCGTTCGCGTCATCCAGGGATGCGACGCCGGAAATTTCCAGCTCCGGATCGCCCATCAACTGCCCTCCCAAGCGTTCGACCAGTTCTTTCAGCCGAGTGCCCATCGTGGCCTTTCAAATTGCGGGCGGCGCCGCTCCGAGCGAAACGGCGCCGCCGGATCCGGCAATGCGAAGATTACTTGTTGAGCGCCTTCAGCACCTTGTCGGTGATGTCGATACGCGGGCTGATGTAGACCGCTTCCTGGAATACGATGTCGTATTTTTCCGTCTCGGCGATCTGCCTGATCACCTTGTTGGTGCGGTCCAGCACGATCGCCAGCTCCTCGTTGCGGCGCTGGTTCAGGTCTTCGCGGAATTCACGCTGCTTGCGCTGGAATTCCTTGTCGAGATCGGCGACTTCGCGCTGCCGCTTGGCGCGGTCGGAATCGGCCAGCACGGCGGCATCCTTGTCCAGCTTCTCGGACAGCCCCTTCAGGCGCGTCGCCATGTCCTGCAGATCCTTTTCGCGCTTCGAGAACTCCTGTTCGATCTTGGCGGTGGCGGCCTTGGCCGGACTGGCTTCGCGGAAGATGCGCTCGGTGCTGACGAAGCCGATCTTCATTTCCTGCGCCTGCGCGTTGGCGACGAACATCAGCGAGGCGGCGCACAGCACGGCGGATTTCAACAGTACGGATAATTTAGGTAGGAACGTCAAGATACTTTCTCCACTATCAAAAATAGCCGGGAATCCAATCAGAAACCGGTTCCGAGCTGGAACTGGAATTGCTGCTTGCGATCGGTGTCCTTGGCGTTCAGCGGCACGCCATAGCTCAGCTTCAGAGGACCGATCGGGGAAACCCAGCTGATGCCGACGCCGGCGGAATACCGGAGGTCGGATATGCGCATTTTCTCTCCTTCGGCGAAGACGTTGCCGGCGTCGAAGAAGGAGAACCAGCGCAGGCTGCGGTCGGAGCCGGCGCCCGGGAACGGTGCCTGCAGCTCCAGGTTGAGAATCAGGCGCGAGGCGCCGCCCAGCGCATCGCCGGTCACCGCGTCGCGATTGTTGCCGAGCGACGATGACTCGTAGCCGCGCACCGAACCGATGCCGCCGGCGTAGAAATTCTTGAAGATCGGATACGGCTTGCCGCCGAAGCCGCGGCCGTAGTCGAATTCGCCGTTCCACGCCAGCGTCGAGTTGCCGAAGATCGGCTGATAGTACTGGTGCTGGTAGATGCCACGGTAGTAATGCAGCGAGCCGAGCATCGACAGCTCGAAATTGGCGCGCTGGTAGCGGCCCTTGGTCGGCACCAGCGCGCTGTCGCGGCTGTCGCGCTGCCAGGCTGCCGTCAGCGGGTAGCTGGTGGTGGTGGCGCTGTCGACGTCCGGTCCGCCAAAGTCGCGCACGTACTGCTGGTAGACCGCCGGGCTGTTGCCGCCGATGATGCCGTTCAGCGGAAAGACCTGCACCGTCGTGCGCTCGACGCCGATACCGAAAAACACCCGGTCCACTTCGGAAAACGGCACGCCAAACTTGATGTTGCCGCCGATCGTCTGCACCTTGTAGTCGCTGGTGTAGTACTCGGGCGGCCGCACCGTGCGCAGGAACAGTTCGAAGCTGCGGGAAACGCCGTCATCGGTGAAGTACGGGTTGGTCTGCGACAGCGAAATGGTCCGGTAGCGCTTGCTGGTGTTGACGTCGATGCCCACGGTATTGCCGCTGCCGAAGGCGTTCTCCTGCTGGATCGAGCCGGTCAGGCTGAGTTTGTCCGCACTGGAAAAGCCGGCGCCCAGGAGGATGTTACCGGTCGGTTTTTCTTCGACCGTCATGTTGACGTCGACCTGATCGTTGGTACCCGGCACTTCCGGCGTTTCGATCGTCACTTCCTTGAAATAGCCGAGGCGGTCGACGCGGTCGCGCGACAGCTTGATCTTTTCGCCGTCGTACCAGGAGTCCTCGAACTGCCGGAACTCGCGCCGGATCACTTCGTCGCGCGTCTTGGTGTTGCCGGCCATGTTGATGCGGCGCACGTACACCCGCTTGCCGGGATCGACGAAGATGGTGAAGGCGACTTCGCTCTTTTCGCGATTGATTTCCGGGTTGGCGTTGACGTTGGCGAACGCATAGCCGAAATTGCCCATGCGGTCGGCAATTTTCTTGATGCTGTCGGTCAGTTTCTGGCCGGAGTAGACGTCGCCCGGCTTCAGGCCGACCAGCGATTTCAGTTCCTCCTCGCGGCCCAGCATCTCACCCTCCAGCTTGACGCCGGACACGGTAAATTTCTGGCCTTCGCGGATGTTCAGCGTGATGTAGATGTCCTTCTTGTCGGGCGTGATCGAGACCTGGGTCGAATCGACCTGCATCTCCAGATAGCCGCGATCCAGGTAAAAGGACTTCAGCGCCTCGATGTCGCCGGTCAGCTTCTGCTTCGAATACTGATCGGCCTTGGTGTACCAGGTGAACCAGCCCGGCGTGGTCAGCTTCATCTCGGAGCGCAGCTGCTTGTCCGTAAACGCCTTGTTGCCCACGATGTTGATCTGGCGGATGCGCGACACGTCGCCCTCGTTCACCGCGAACGTGATGTTGACGCGGTTACGTTCGATCGGAGTGACGGTGGTAATGATCTGCACACCGTACAGGCCGCGCGACAGGTACTGCCGCTTCAGTTCCTGCTCGGCGCGATCCAGCAGCGCCTTGTCATAGATGCGCGACTCGCCAAGGCCGATGTCTTTCATTGCCTTGGTGAGCTGATCCTTGTCGAACTCCTTGGCGCCGGTGAATTCGACCCCAGCGATCGCCGGCCGCTCTTCCACCAGGACCACCAGCACGTTGCCTTCCGCTTCGATCCGCACGTCCTTGAAAAAGCCGGTCGCGTACAGCGACTTGATCGCCGCCGCCGCTTTTTCGTCGGTGAAGGTATCGCCGACCTGGACCGGCAGATAGCTGAAGACGGTACCGGCTTCGGTACGCTGGATCCCTTCGACCCGAATATCCTTGACGACGAACGGCTCGATCGCCAGCGCCTGGCCGGAACACACAACGAACGCCGCAACGGCGAGGGCGTGCCGAGAAAAGGCCGGCAGCGAAAGGCGGGCGGAATGTAATTTCATTAGCGGTTGATTGTTGTCAGTATGCGTGCCGCGGCGACGCAGGGGCCGGACGGGCAAAACCCTCAGGATATCAGCCGCACCACGTCATTGAAGACGGCGACCGCCATCAAGGTCATCAGGATGCCGATCCCCGCGCGCTGGGCCGCTTCTCCGAAGCGTTCGGAAACAGGTTTGCCGGTCAAAACTTCCAGCGAATAATACAGCAAAAGCCCCCCGTCCAGAACCGGGATCGGTAGCAAATTCATTACCCCTAGACTGATGCTGACGAAGGCGATGAAGCTGATGTAGCTGATCATCCCGGTGCGCGCAGTCTGGCCCGCGTAATCGGCGATCGTGATCGGTCCGGTGATGTTTTTCCATGAAACCTGGCCGACGATCATCTTGCCCAGCATCTTCAGCGTCAGCACGCTTGTGTCCCAAGTGCGCTGGCTGGCGCGCCACAACGCGGTCAGCGGCGGGTCGCTGGCGACCGCCATCTCCGGCGCCAGCGCCACTTCGACCCGGATGCGGCCGATCCTCTCGCCGCCGGCGCCGGTCTGCGCCTCCGGCGTCACATCCCAGGCGGCCTGGCGCTGGCCGCGCATGCCTTCCAGGTGCAGCGCCTTGCCGGGCGCGGCCCGCACCAGGTCGACGAAGGCCAGGCCGTCTGCGACCGCGACGCCGTTCACGCTCCGGATCTGGTCGCCCTCGCGCAGGCCGGCGCGCTGGCCCGGGCCATCCGCCAGCACCTTGCCGATGGTCGCCGGCGGCCGTCCCAGCTCGATACCGAGCGTGGTCAGGAAGTCTCCTTCCAGCTGCTCCGGCGTCAGAGTCGCCAGCCGCAGCGAGACCGACGCCGGCGTAGTCGCGCCGCCGGCCTGCGGACGCAGCACGTCCAGTTCGGCGGTCTTCTGTTCCAGCGCCAGCTGCGCCAGGCGCCAACGCAGGTCGGACCAGATGCGCACCGGCTGACCATTGACCGCAGTGACCACTTCGCCGCCGCGCAGGCCGGCCTGGTAGGCCAGGCTGTGCTCCGGCACCGCGCGCAGCTTCGGGATCGGCTCCGGAATGCCATTCATGTACAGTCCGGCGAACAGCGCTACCGCCAGCAGGAAGTTGGCCAACGGCCCGGCGGCGACGATGGCGATCCGGCGCCAGACCGACTGCCGGGTGAACTCGCGCTGCAGGTCCTGCGGCGGCAAGCCGGCCAGGTCGGCCTCGCGCGCATCCAGCATCTTGACGTAGCCGCCCAGCGGCAGGATCGAAATTGCCCACTCGGTCTGGTCGCGTCCGAAGCGGCGCGACCAGACGACCTTGCCCATGCCGACCGAGAAGCGCAGCACCTTGACCCCGCACAGGCGGGCGACCGTATAGTGGCCGAGCTCGTGGATCGTCACCAGGATTCCGAGCGCGACCAGGAAAGCCAGGATGGTTTGCAGCAGAGTCATGACGACACCTCAGGTTTCAATGAGGGAACGCGCCAGCGCGCGCGCCCGACGGTCCTGCTCCAGCAGAGCGTCGATGGCGGTGACCGGCGCATGTGTCAGTGTATCCATCACGCGCGCGATCAGCTGATCGATCGCGCGAAAGCCGATGCGCCGCTCCAGGAAAGCCTGCACCGCGACTTCATTGGCGGCATTCATGCTGGCCGCCGCGCTGCCGCCGCTGCACAGTGCATCATACGCAAGCTTCAGACACGGGAAGCGGACCAGGTCCGGCGCCCGGAAGTCGAGCCGGCCGATCGCCGCCAGGTCGAGCTGGCCGACGCCGGATTCGATCCGTTCCGGATAGGCCAGCGCGTGCGCAATCGGCGTACGCATGTCGGGGTTGCCGAGCTGCGCCAATACCGAGCCGTCGATATAGGACACCATCGAATGGATCACGCTTTGCGGATGGATCACCACCTCGATCCGGCTGGCCGGCGCACCGAACAGCCAGTGCGCCTCGATCACCTCCAGCCCCTTGTTCATCATGGTGGCCGAATCGACCGAGATCTTGCGTCCCATCACCCAGTTCGGATGAGCCACCGCCTCTTCCGGCGTCACCGCGCCGAGCGTCTCGACGGCGCGCGACAGGAACGGGCCGCCGGAAGCGGTCAGCAGTATGCGCGCCACGCCGCAGGGACCGCCGCCGGCGCGATACGCGGGCGGCAGGCACTGGAACACCGCGTTGTGCTCGCTGTCGATCGGCAGCAGCGTGGCGCCGCTTGCAGCCACCGCGTCCATGAACAGCTGGCCGGACATCACCAGCGCCTCCTTGTTCGCCAGCAGCACCTTCTTGCCGGCGCGCGCAGCCGCCATGGTCGGCGCCAGGCCGGCAGCGCCGACGATCGCGGCCATCACGGCGTCGCATTCGGAGGCGCTGGCGACCGCGCACAACGCCGCTTCACCGAATTCGATCTGGATCGGCAGGCCGCTGTCGCGCAGCAGTCGCGCGAGCGTATCGGCCGCCTCGGCCGACCCCGCCACCGCCACCCGCGGCCGGAAGCGCAGACACTGCTGCGCCAGCTTTTCCATGCTGCTGTGCGCGGTCAGCGCATGCACCTGGTAGCGCTCCGGATGCCGCGCCAGCACGTCGAGCGTGGAAGCCCCGATGGAGCCGGTCGAGCCGAGTATGGTGATGCACTGCATGCGTATTCCTAGGCCCAGGAGCCGCACAGCACGGCCAGCGGCAGCACCGGGATCAGCGAATCGATCCGGTCCAGCACCCCGCCATGTCCGGGCAACAGCGCGCTGCTGTCTTTCATGCCGGCGCGCCGCTTCAGCTGCGATTCGAACAGGTCGCCGATGATGCTGGCGGCGACGATCACGGTCAGCGCAACGGCGAGGCCGCCCCAGCCCCAGGCGCGCTGCAGGCGCGCCGGGAACAGGTCGGCAGCCGGCCAGGCCACGATTGCCAGCGCCGCCACCAGCAGCACCGCCAGCCAGCCACCGAGCGCGCCTTCCCAGGATTTGCCGGGAGAGATCGACGGCGCCAGTTTGCGCCGGCCGAAGGCTTTACCGGCGAAATAGGCGCCGATGTCGGCGATCCAGACGATCGCCATCGCCGACAGCAGGTAGAGCGGCGATTGCAGGAACAGGGCGACGATGGCGGCGAAGCAGCCGAGGATGGCAATGCCGTAGATCCCGCCCAGCAACCGATTGCCGACGCCACCGGCCGGCGGCAGGCCGATCTTCAGCGCCGGCGCCAACCGGACCGCCCAGATCGCCACGCACAGGCTGAACAGCAGCGTGGTGTCGGCGGCCGCTCCCTGCCAGGCGAGTGCAAGGAACACCGCACTCCAGAGCACAGCCGCCAGCCTCGGCCGGGCAAAACCGAACAGCCGCGCACTTTCCCAGGCGGCGGCGGCAATGAACAGCGTCGCAATCGCCAGCACCGCCGGAAAGGAATCGAAATACAGGGTCGGCAGCAGTATGGCGAGCAGGACCAGCGCCGTCAGCACGCGCGTCTTCAGCATCAGACGGCCTTTTCCTGTTCCATCAGCTGCTGGCTGGTGCGGCCGAAACGCCGTTCGCGCTGCTGGTAGGAGGCAATCGCCAAGTTCAGTGCAGCGGCGTCGAAATCCGGCCAGTAGGTATCGGTGAAATACAGTTCCGTATACGCCAGCTGCCACAGCAGGAAGTTGGAAATCCGCTGCTCGCCGCCGGTGCGGATGAACAGGTCAGGCTCTGGTGCGTACGCCATCGCCAGCCGCTCGGCCAACTGTTCCTCCTGGAACACCGTGCCGTGCGGCGATTCGTCGACCATGCGCTGCATCGCCTGCATGATGTCCCAGCGGCCGCCGTAGTTGGCGCAGACGGTAACGGTCAGGCGGCTATTGTTGGCAGTACGCCGCTCGGCATTGACGATCAGCTGGCGCAGGCGGGCATCGAAGCGGCTTAGGTCGCCGACCACCTTCAGGCGGATGCTGTTGGCATGCATCTTGGCGACCTCGCGCTCTAGCGCCGTCACGAACAGGTGCATCAGCAGCGACACTTCTTCCTGCGGCCGGCGCCAGTTCTCGGAACTGAAGGCAAACAGCGTCAGGTACTCGACGCCGCGCTGGATACAGGCTTCGACCACCCCGCGCACCGCTTCCACGCCCTTCGCATGGCCGGCGACGCGCGGCAGCAGCCGCTTGGTGGCCCAGCGACCGTTGCCGTCCATGATGATGGCGATATGACGCGGCACCGGCGCGCTGTCGGGGATCGCCTGGGTCGAACTGATGTAAGCCATGGGGAAAGCCGAAGGCGGCTCGCGGCGCGGCCGTCAGGCCGCGGTCGCGCTCACACCGTCAGCACGTCCTTTTCCTTTTCCGCGACCAGCTTGTCGATCTCGACCACGAACCTGTCGGTCAGCTTCTGCACCTCGTCCTGTGCACGCCGCTCGTCGTCCTCGGAACACGCCTTGTCCTTGACCAGTTTTTTCAGGCTTTCGTTGGCATCGCGCCGGATGTTGCGCACCGCCACCTTGGCGTCCTCGGCCTCGCCCTTGACCAACTTGACCATTTCCTTGCGCCGCTCCTCGGTCAGCGGCGGCGTCGGCACCCGGATCAGGTCGCCGTGCGTGGCCGGATTCAGGCCCAGGTCCGATTCGCGGATCGCCTTTTCGATCACCGCGACCATTTTCTTTTCCCACGGCTGCACGCCGATGGTACGGGCGTCGACCAGCGTCACGTTGGCCACCTGGCTGATTTGGGTTGGCGTGCCGTAGTAGTCGACCAGCACGTGATCGAGGATGCCGGTATGAGCGCGGCCGGTGCGCACCTTGGCCAGGTCGGCCTTCAGCGTCTCGATCGATTTCTGCATTCTCTGTTCTGCATTCTTCTTGACTTCAGCGATGCTCATTCTGCTCTCCTCTCATGCAACGAGTAAAACACGGATTTCATACGTGGACCAGGGTGCCTTCGTCCTCGCCTAGGATCACGCGCGTCAGCGCACCCGGTTTGACGATCGAAAACACCTTGATCGGCAGCTTCTGGTCGCGACACAGCGCGAAGGCGGTGGCGTCCATCACCTGCAAATGCTTGGCGATCGCCTCGTCGAAGGTGATCGTCGAATGGCGGGTCGCGGTCGGATCCTTCTTCGGATCGGCGGTATAGACACCGTCCACCTTGGTCGCCTTCAGCACGATCTCGGCGCCAATCTCGGCGCCGCGCAGTGCCGCCGCGGTATCGGTGGTGAAAAACGGATTGCCGGTGCCGGCGGCAAAAATCACGATCTTGCCCTCTTCCAGGTACTGCAGCGCCTTCGGCCGCACGTACGGCTCGACCACCTGCTCGATCCCGATCGCCGACATCACGCGTGCGGTCAGGCCGACCTGCCGCATCGCGTCGGCCAGCGCCAGCGAATTCATCACGGTCGCCAGCATGCCCATGTAGTCGGCGGTGGCGCGATCCATATTCTGCGCTCCCGGAGCCACGCCACGGAAGATGTTGCCGCCGCCAATCACCAGCGCCAACTCCACTCCCAGTTCCGCCACTTCTGCCACGTCCGCCACCATGCGCTCGATGGTCGCCCGGTTGATGCCGTAGGCATCGTCGCCCATCAGGGCTTCGCCGGAGAGTTTGAGCAGCACGCGCTTATAGGCAGGTTTGGTCATGGGCGGGATTCCTTGTGGCGGTCCGATTCAGTAAAGAACGGGATAGAGTGTATGTGATTTGGCCGCGCTGCTGCCATTCCGCGTCAAACCGGCGGCTTGAAGCGGCCGCGATCACGCGACCGGATTCAAAAAACGGGCCTTGCGGCCCGCTGTGGTGGCTCAGCCCTTGGCGGCGGCCACTTGGGCGGCGACTTCGGCGGCAAAATCGTCCTGCTTCTTCTCGATGCCTTCGCCGACCACGTACATCGTGAAACCCTTGACCGAGGTGCCAGTGGCTTTCAGCATCTGCTCCACGGTCTGCTTGTCGTTCTTCACGAAAGGTTGATTCAGCAGAGATACTTCCTTCAGGTATTTTTGCACCGCACCATCGACGCGCTTGGCGACGATTTCCGGCGATTGCGGAGCCTTGCCTTCGGCCTGAGCCTTGGCAGCGTCTTCATCCGCCTTCAGTTTCGCGACCGAGCGCTCTTTCTCGATCAGCTCGGCCGGGACGTCGGCGGACGACAGCGCCACCGGCTTCATCGCCGCCACGTGCATCGCCACGTCCTTGCCGACCTGGTCGTCGGCGCCGTCGAACTCGACCACCACGCCGATCCGGGTGCCGTGCAGGTAGGAGGTCAGCTTGGCGTCGGTGTCAAAGCGCTGGAAGCGGCGAACCGACATGTTTTCGCCGATGCGGCCGACCAGCTCGGTACGTTTTTCCTCGACCGTCTTGCCATCGATCGACAGCGCGGCCAGCGCCGCCAGGTCGGCCGGATTGTTTTCCGCCACTAGCCGGGCGCAGTCGTTGGCCAGCTTGATGAATTCCTCGTTCTTGGTGACGAAGTCGGTTTCGCAGTTGACTTCGACCAGCGCGCCGACCTTGCCGGCCAGATACGCCGCCACCACGCCTTCGGCGGTGATGCGGGATGCCGCCTTGGAAGCCTTGCTGCCCAGCTTGACGCGCAGGATTTCCTCGGCCTTGGCCATATCGCCACCGGCTTCGGTCAGCGCCTTCTTGCATTCCATCATCGGCGCATCGGTTTTTGCGCGTAGTTCGCCGACCATTGCTGCTGTAATTGCCGCCATGTTTTTTCTCCTAGCTCAATCGACGTCTTGTCGGACGTCAAGAATCAAAATACGTTCAGATTTGCCTAAAAAAAAGGGGCGAACCATCGTTGCCCCTTTCTGATGGCGCCGGACGCACGCGCCCGGCGCAGCGGAGGCCCGGCTTACGCCTGCTCGTTGACCTCGACGAATTCGTCGCCGTCCTTGGCCGACTCGATCACGTCGTGCATCGCCTGCGCACGGCCTTCCAGCACCGCATCGGCGACGCCGCGCGCATACAGGGTGATCGCCTTGGACGAGTCGTCGTTGCCCGGAATCACGTAGGCAACGCCTTCCGGCGAATGGTTGGTATCGACCACGCCGATCACCGGGATGCCGAGCTTGGCCGCCTCGGTGACCGCTCCCTTGTGATAGCCGACGTCGACCACGAAGATCGCATCCGGGATGCCGCCCATGTCCTTGATGCCGCCGATCGACTTCTGCAGCTTGGCCAGTTCACGCTCGAACATCAGAGCATCCTTCTTCGACAGCTTGTCGACCGAGCCGTCGGCCAGCGAAGCTTCCATGTCCTTCAGGCGCTTGATGGAGGTCTTGATGGTCTTGAAGTTGGTCAGCATGCCGCCCAGCCAGCGCTGGTCGACGTAGGGCATGCCGGCGCGCTGCGCCTCGGCCGCCATGATGTCGCGCGCCTGGCGCTTGGTGCCGACCATCAGGATGGTGCCGCGATTGGCGGACAGCTGGCGCACGTACTTCATCGCCTCCTGGTACATGACCATGGTCTTTTCCAGGTTGACGATATGGATCTTGTTGCGATGGCCGAAGATATAGGGGGCCATCTTGGGGTTCCAGAAGCGGGTCTGGTGGCCGAAATGGACACCGGCTTCCAGCATTTCACGCATGGTAACGGACATGAGTTTCTCCAGGGTTAGGTCTGGAATCCGGCAGTCACCCGTGCGGGCACCCTTTGGGGCCGGATTCGCGATTTACAAAAAATTGCCCGACAATCGATCAGGCAAGCCTAAGATTGTACTGCAGGACGGCACTTTCATTCAAGTGCGCCACCATCCTTGCACCGACGCACCGGGCGACGCTGGACTATAATTGCCACCTCTACCGTTTTCTTGTCCCGGTCGCTTCCGACCGCGTCGCCCATGACTTCCATTTCCATCAAGACCGCCGAAGACATCGCCGGCATGCGCGTTGCCGGCCGGCTCGGCGCCGAAGTGCTCGACTACATCGCCCCGTTCGTCAAGGCCGGCGTCACCACCAACGAGTTGGACCGCCTGTGCCATGAATACATGGTGAACGTGCAAGGCACCATCCCGGCGCCGCTGAACTATTGCCCGCCCGGCTACCGCCCGTATCCGAAGGCGGTGTGCATCTCGGTCAACGACGTGGTCTGCCACGGCATTCCGGGCGACAAGGTGCTGAAGAACGGCGATGCGCTGAACATCGACGTCACGGTAATCAAGAACGGCTACCACGGCGACACCAGCCGCATGTTCTACGTCGGCGAGCCGTCGATCCTGGCCAAGCGGCTGGGCGACATCACCTATGAGTGCATGTGGCTCGGCATTTCCAAGATCCGGCCCGGCGCGCACTTGGGCGACATCGGCCACGTGATCCAGCAGCACGCGGAAAAGGCCGGCTACAGCGTGGTGCGCGAATTCTGCGGCCACGGCATCGGCAAGGTATTCCACGAGGAACCGCAAGTGCTGCACTACGGCCGCCCCGGCACGCTGGAAGAACTGAAGGCCGGCATGATCTTCACGGTGGAGCCGATGATCAACGCCGGCCGCCGCGAGATCCGCGAAATGGGCGACGGCTGGACCATCAAGACCAAGGACCGCAGCCTGTCCGCGCAATGGGAACACACGGTGCTGGTGACCGAAACCGGCTATGAAGTGCTGACCGTGTCGCCCGGCATGCCGGCGCCCCCCGCCTTCATCCTCGCCCAGGACGCGACGCCCGCTCCCGCCTGAGCATGACGCCGGTCGCGCGCACCCTGAAGGAAAGAATCAGGAACGGACGGCAGGCGGCAATCGACGCCTTTGAAGCCGATGGCAAGCCGGAACGGCTGCTGGTGGCGCTGCGGCGCAACGTCGACGCGGCGCTGATCGAAGTCTGGCAGGCGATGGCGCCGCCGCCCGGCATCGCGCTGGTGGCGGTCGGCGGCTATGGCCGCGGCGAGCTTTTCCCGCATTCGGACGTCGATGTGCTGATCCTGCTGGAAACGGCCGCCGACGATGCGCTGCAGGAAAAGCTGGAACAGCTGATCCAGCAATTCTGGGACCTCGGCCTCGACATCGGCCACAGCATCCGCACCATCGACGAATGCCTGGCCGAGGCGGCGGCCGACATCACGGTGCAGACCAGCCTGCTGGAAGCGCGGCTGGTGGCCGGCAACCGCGTGTTGTTTCGCTTCCTGCAGGACCGTATCGTCGCCGCCGTCGATCCGCGCGCCTTCTTCCGCGCCAAGACGCTGGAAATGCGCCAGCGCCACCTGAAATACGAAGACACGCCGTACAGCCTAGAGCCGAACTGCAAGGAAAGCCCGGGCGGCCTGCGCGACCTGCAGGTGATCCTGTGGGTGGCAAAGGCAGCCGGCCTCGGCGATTCCTGGCGCAAGCTAGCGCAGCGCGGCCTGATCACCGCCACCGAGGCGCGCCAGTTGACGCACAAGGAGCGCGCCTTCAAGGACATCCGCATCCGCCTGCACATCGTCGCCGGCCGCCGCGAGGACCGGCTGGTGTTCGACCTGCAGACGCCGATCGCCGAATCGCTCGGCTTCCATACCACCGACGCGCACCGCGCCAGCGAAACCCTGATGCAGCGCTACTACTGGGCGGCCAAGACTGTGACGCAGCTGAACACGATCCTGCTGCAGAACATCGAGGCCCAGCTGTTCCCGCAACCGCTGGTGGTGCAGGCGCTCAACCAGCGCTTCAACCGCGTCAACGGCCTGCTCGACATCGCCGCCGACGACACTTTCGAGGCCGCGCCGTCGACGATGCTGGAAGCATTCCTGCTGCTGGAACGGCATCCGGAACTGAAGGGCATGACCGCGCGCACGCTGCGCGCGCTGTGGCATGCGCGCCTGAAGATCGATGCCGCGTTCCGCCGCGATCCGGCCAACCGCGCACTGTTCATGCAGATCCTGCAGGCGCCGCAGGGCGTCACGCACGCGCTGCGGCGCATGAACCAGACCAGCGTGCTGGGACGCTACCTGCCGCCGTTTAGGCGCATCGTCGGCCAGATGCAGCACGACCTGTTCCATGCCTACACGGTCGACCAGCACATCCTGATGGTGGTGCGCAACCTGCGCCGCTTCACGCTGTCCGAGCATGCGCACGAATATCCGTTCTGCAGCGAGCTGATCGCCGACTTCGCGCGGCCATGGGTGCTATACGTGGCGGCGCTGTTCCACGACATCGCCAAGGGCCGCGGCGGCGACCATTCGCTGCTCGGCACGCAGGATGCGCGCCGCTTCTGCCGCGACCACGAGTTGGCGAAGGAAGACGCCGACCTGATCCAGTTCCTGGTCGAGCAGCACCTGACCATGTCGCTGGTGGCGCAAAAGCAGGACATGTCGGATCCCCAGGTGATCCGCGACTTCGCCGAAAAAGTCGGCAGCCGGCGCCGCCTGACCGCGCTGTACCTGCTGACGGTGGCCGACATCCGCGGCACCAGCCCGAAGGTGTGGAACGCCTGGAAGGGCAAGCTGCTGGAGGACCTGTACCGGATCACGCTGCGAGTGCTGGGCGGCGAGGCGCCGTCGGCCGACCGCGAGCTGGAAAACCGCCAGCAGGAAGCACTGAAGACGCTGCGTCTGTACGGCCTGCCGGAGACCGCGCACGAGGCGCTGTGGCGCCAGCTCGACGTTGGCTATTTCCTGCGCCACGAGGCGTCCGACATCGCCTGGCAGACGCGCATGCTGTACGCCCGCGTCGACAGCCCGGTGCCGGTGGTGAAATGCCGGCTGGCGCCAATCGGCGAAGGGGTGCAGGTGACCGTCTACTGCCGCGACCGTGCCGACCTGTTCGCGCGCATCTGCAGCTATTTCGACCACAAGAACTTCAGCATCCTGGACGCCCGCATCCATACCACCCGCCACGGCTACGCGCTGGACACCTTCCTGGTGACGGCCGCCATGTACGCCGGCGACTATCGCGGGGTGCTGAGCCTGATCGAAAGTGAGCTGGCGCGACAGGTCGATTCCGACGCCCCGCTGGCGCCGCCGGCGCGCGCGCGGCTGTCGCGGCAGTCGCGCAGCTTCCCGATCGAGCCGACCGTCGACCTGCGCCCGGATGAGCGCAGCCAGTACTACCTGCTGTCGATCTGCGCCAACGACCGCAACGGCCTGCTGTACGGGATCGCCAGCGTGCTGGCACGCTTCCGCGTCAACCTGCACAGCGCCAAGATCATGACGCTCGGCGAGCGTGCCGAGGACGTGTTCCTGGTCGATGGCGACGCGCTGCAGGACGCCCGCAGCCAGATCCGGCTCGAAACCGAGCTGCTGGAAGCGCTGCAGGTGTAAGCTCCTTTTCCCTCTTTTCCACCGGCACCGCCATGACCGAACCGCTCCGTCTCTCCAAACGCATGTCCGAACTCGGGCTCTGTTCGCGCCGCGAAGCGGACGAATGGATCGCGCGCGGCTGGGTGCGGGTGGACGGCAAGGTGGTGTCGGAACTCGGCAGCAAGGTGCTGCCGCAGCAGAAGATCAGCATCGAGCGCCAGGCCAGCGCCGAACAGGCGCGGCGCGTGACGATCCTGCTGCACAAGCCGGTCGGCTACGTCAGTGGCCAGGCCGAGGACGGCTACCGGCCGGCCTCGGTGCTGGTCAGCGCTGCCAGCCGCTGGAGCGGCGACGACGCTCCGCTGCGGTTCCAGCCGGCGCAGCTGCGCAGCCTGGTGCCGGCCGGCCGGCTCGACATCGACTCCACCGGCCTGCTGGTGCTGACGCAGGATGGCCGCATCGCCAAGCAGCTGATCGGCGAGGATTCTGCGATCGACAAGGAATACCTGGTGCGGGTGCAGTACACCCGCCCCGGCCGCCTGCCGGAAGCCGACCTGAAGCGGCTGAACCATGGCCTGTCGCTAGATGGCAAGGCGCTGAAGCCGGCCAAGGTGCGCTGGCAGAACGACGACCAGCTGTCGTTCGTGCTGCGCGAAGGCAAGAAGCGCCAGATCCGCCGCATGTGCGAGGCGGTCGGCCTGAAAGTCATCGGCTTGAAGCGCGTACGCATCGGCCGCGTACGGCTGGGCGAGCTGCCGCCCGGACAATGGCGCTATCTGCGCGCCGACGAGCAGTTCTAGCCGGCGCCGCGGCATGGAAGTACGCCGCTATTTCATCGGCTTTTCGCCGCAGCGCCACACCGGCGGGCTAGCGCGAATAGCCGGCGCCGACACCCGCGGCGCCGCCGACAGCTATCCGACGCGCGCGGCGATCGAGCTGGCTCTCGAGCCGCTGCAGCGGCAGTTCCAGGGCCATCCGCAGGTACGTGAATTCCATGCCGCCAGCGCGCTCGGCAAATACGGCGCCAGCCAGGAAATCGCGCTGTCGGTCGATCTGGCCGGCTTGCGCCGCTTCGACCCGGCGGCGCTGGCGCACTGCGTATTCACGCTGGCGGCCGAGCACCGACAGATCGACGCCTTCGTCGCGCGCCTGCTGGAAGGCGAGGAATGGACCGACAATGCGCGGCCGACGCTGGTACTGATGCTGAAGGAGCCGCAAAAGCTGGCCCAGCTGGCGCCGCTGCTGCAGCGGATCACCGGCTTCGACTATCCCGGCGTCCCGATCGACGGCTTCACCACCATTCCGGCCGCAGGCTGCGGGATCGGCTGGGCCGCCGGCCTGCGCTACGTGTTCCTGCCGGAAATCAGCCTGCGCTGGAACCGCCCGATGCGGCGGCTGGCGCTGACGCAGCCGGAGCGGATCGAGGTATTACTGATCGACCAGGCGATGAAGATCGGCAAGCTGTGCCAGCATTTGAACACGCTGCCGGAAGTGGCGCTGGCGACGCTGCGCTGGTGCGACGTGGTGGTCGGCGGCATCGAGGATTACGCGGCGCTGCGCCAGGTGACACCGGCCGCGCCGCAAGAGGACTTTCCGCTGCTGTCGGCGCGCTACATGCTGTCGACGCAGCAGGCGCTGCAGCGCCGCGCGCGCCTGCTGGAAGCGGCCGAAGGTCCGGTGGATCAGCCTTGATGGCTGGCAGGGGTAGATACTCCCATGGAAACATGCCTGAGCCGGGCGCCGTCCTTGCGGAATTACCGCATACTCCCCTACTCAATCGTCCGCAATGCTCTCGCCGGGAAACAGCGCATCGATGAAGCCGAAGCGCGTCATGTCCTTGATCCGCATCGGGTACAGGATGCCGTCGATGTGGTCGACCTCGTGCTGCACCACGCGCGCATGAAAGCCGTCGACCTCGCGGTCGATCGGCTTGCCGTACTGGTCGACACCCTGGTAGCGCAGCCGTGCGAAGCGCGGCACCACGCCGCGCATGCCGGGCACCGACAGGCAGCCCTCCCAGCCTTCTTCCATTTGGTCCGACAGCGGCGTCAGCACCGGATTGATCAGCACCGTTTCCGGTACCGGCGGCGCGTCCGGGTAGCGCTCGTTGTGGCCGAAGCCGAAGATCACCAGCCGCAGGTCGACGCCGATCTGCGGCGCCGCCAGGCCCGCGCCGTTGACCGCGCGCATGGTTTCGAACATGTCGGAAACCAGCTGCTGCAATTCCGGCGTGCCGAATTCAGTCACCGGCGCCGCCCGCCGCAGCAGGCGCGGATCGCCCATCTTCAGGATTTCGCGTACGCTCACTGCGCATCCTTCAGGAACGCATGCACGTGCTCGGTGAACTGCTTGCCGGTTTCCGGGTGCTTCATGCCGATCGCCAGCGACGCTTTCAGGTAGCCGAGCTTGGAGCCGCAATCGTAGCGCTGGCCGGCGTAGCGGTAGGCCAGCACGGTCTGCGACTGCATCAGCGCGGCGATGCCGTCGGTCAGCTGGATTTCGCCGCCGGCGCCCTGCCCGAGGTTTTCCAGGTAGTCGAAGATGCGGTTATTCAGTACGTAGCGGCCGACCACCGCCAGCGTCGACGGCGCGTCCTCCGGCGCCGGCTTTTCGACCATACCGCCGACCCGCTCCAGATCCGGCAGGTAGGGGGTGACGCTGACGATGCCGTACTGCCCGGTCTGCGCGCGCGGTACTTCCTGCACCGCCAGGATGCTGGAACCTTCGCGCGCATAGATATCGGTCATCTGCTTCAGGACCGGGTCCTGGCCCGGCTCGACATCCATGAAGTCGTCCGCCAGCAGTACCGCGAACGGCTCGTCGCCGACCACCGGCCGCGCACACAGCACCGCGTGGCCGAGCCCGAGCGGCGCCGACTGGCGGATGTAGATGCAGTTGATGTGCGCCGGGATCACGTTCTGCACGTACTCGAGCAGCTTGGTCTTGCCGGCCGCTTCCAGTTCCGATTCCAGCTCGTAGGCCGTATCGAAATGGTCTTCGATCGCGCGCTTGTTGCGGCCGGTGATGAAGATCATTTCGGTGACCCCGGCAGCAACCGCTTCCTCGACCGCGTACTGGATCAGCGGCTTGTCGACGATCGGCAGCATTTCCTTCGGTTGTGCCTTGGTCGCTGGCAAGAACCGGCTGCCGAGCCCGGCCACCGGAAAGACTGCTTTCCTGATTTTCTTCATGGTCCTTTTTCTATCAGTGTGAGAAACGCCTGCTCGTCCAGGATCGGAATGCCGAGCGACTGCGCCTTGGCCAGCTTGCTGCCGGCCTCGGCGCCGGCGACCACGTAGGCGGTCTTTTTCGACACCGATCCGGCCACCTTGCCGCCGGCCGCTTCGATCATTGCGCCGGCCTCATCGCGCGTCAAGGTCGGCAGGCTGCCGGTCAACACGAAGGTGATGCCGGTCAAAGGCTTCGGCGCGCCGCCGCTGCCCTCGCCTTCGCTCCAGTGGATGCCGGCCGCGCGCAGCTGCTCGATCACCTCGCGGTTGTGCGGCTGGTCGAAAAAGGTGCGGATGCTGCTGGCCACTACAGGACCGATGTCGGCCACTTCCAGCAACTGTCCTTCGGTCGCCTGCATCAATGCGTTCAGACCGCCGAAATGTTTCGCCAGTTCCTTCGCGGTCGCCTCGCCGACGTGACGGATGCCGAGCGCGTAGACGAAGCGCGCCAGCGTGGTCGCCTTCGATTTTTCCAGCGCCGCCACCAGGTTCTGCGCCGACTTGTCGGCCATCCGCTCGAGCGCCGCCAGCGGCGCGGCGTCGAGCCGGTACAGATCCGGCAGCGTGCGCACCATGCCGGCATCGACCAGCTGCTCGACCAGCCGGTCGCCCAGTCCCTCGATGTCGAGCGCGCGCCGCTGCGCGAAGTGCAGCAGCGCCTGCTTGCGCTGGGCGGCGCAGAACAGGCCGCCGGTGCAGCGCCAGTCGGCTTCGCCCTCTTCGCGCGCGATGGCACTGCCGCACACCGGGCACTGGCCATGCAGCCGCGCTTGCATGTCGAACGGCGGGCCGGCGTCAAGCGGGCGCCGCTCGAGCACCACCGCCGCCACCTCTGGAATCACGTCGCCGGCGCGGCGCACGATCACGGTGTCGCCGATGCGCACGTCCTTGCGCCGGGTTTCGTCCTCGTTGTGCAGCGTGGCATTGCTGACCGTGGTGCCACCAACGAACACCGGCTCCAGCTTGGCCACCGGAGTCAGCTTGCCAGTACGGCCGACCTGGATGTCGATGCTGTGCACCACCGTCATCTGTTCCTGCGCCGGATACTTGTGCGCCACCGCCCAGCGCGGCTCACGCGACACGAAGCCGAGCCGGCGCTGCAGCGCCAGGTCGTCGACCTTGTACACCACGCCGTCGATGTCGAACGGCAGCGCATCGCGCAGTGCGGCGATGCGGCGATGGAACTCCACCAGCCCGGGGGCACCCTGCACCACCGCGCGCTCGTCGCTGACCGGTACCCCCATCGCCGCCAGCGCGTCGAGCGTAGCGCTGTGAGTAGCCGGCATGGTCCAGCCGTCGATCTCGCCGACGCCATACGCAAAGAAGCTGAGCGGCCGCCCCTGGGTGATCGCCGGATCGAGCTGGCGAACCGCACCGGCGGCGGCGTTGCGCGGGTTGACGAAGGTTTTTTCGCCGCGTTCGCGCTGGCGCTGGTTCATCCGCTCGAAATCGTCGCGGCGCATGAACACCTCGCCGCGCACTTCCAGCACTGGCGCGTCGCAGCCGCGCAGGCGCAGGGGGATGCGGCGGATGGTGCGAATGTTCTGCGTGACATCCTCGCCGGTCTCGCCGTCGCCGCGGGTGGCGGCCTGCACCAGTACGCCGCGCTCGTAGCGCAGGTTGATCGCCAGGCCGTCGAACTTCAACTCGACCGCATAGCCGATCGACGGCGCGTCCGGGCCCAGCTCCAGCTCGCGCCGCACGCGCGCATCGAACGCCAGCGCGCCATTCTCGGTGGTATCGGTCTCGGTACGGATCGACAGCATCGGCAGCGCGTGGCGCACCGGCGCGAACTGCGACAGCGGCAGTCCGCCGACGCGCCGGGTCGGCGAATCGGGCGTTGCCACTTCGGGATGGGCGCCTTCCAGTTGCTGCAGCTCTCGGAACAGGCGGTCGTATTCGGCATCGGGGACGATCGGCTCGTCGAGCACGTAATACGCGTAATTGTGGCGCTCCAGTTCGGCGCGCAGCCATGCCGCCCGCAGTGCCGGAGCGGCGGCTGCCGGCGGTTCTGGATTCGGGGGAAAGGAAGCGGCGGCAGGCTGGCGATGCGGATCCGGCGGCATCATCAGCTGAACAGGCGCAGCGCCCGGGTGGAACCGGCCGGCACGCCCGCGGTTTCCATGTTGTCGTAGAAAGCTTCGACCTGGCCGGCGATCTCGGCCAGCGCCTCATCGGACAGCGGCTGGCCGCTGTCGTCGACCACGCTGCCGTCCAGCCGCGCCGCGATCGAGCGCGCGCAGGCCGCCATCGCGCCGTAGCCGTCGCGCGCCGCCGCCACGCGTGGCACGTCCAGCAGCAGCGTCAGCTGCTGCGTGCTCTGCGCCGCCAGCGTGACGTTGGTTGACAGTGAAAACAGCACGCCGCCGTCGCCGTCCGGCATCACCAGCCGCCCTTCCGGGCGCAGGTCGAAGCCCTGCCGCTCGAGCGCCGCCAGCAGTGTGTCGAGCGCCCAGGGCGCACCGTTGGCGCGCACGTTGATGCCGAGCTGCGCGCTGTACTCGTCGACGAAGCGGTGCAGCGCGCGCGCCGCCGTCATCACCTTGCTCATGTCCGGCACGTCGAGTTCGGCGCCGAGACCATCGGCGAACTGGCGCAGCCGCGCCACCAGCTCCGAATACTCGAGTTCGTTCAGCGCGCCGCTGCGGTTGGCCAGCTGCACGCCAGCCTGCATTTCGGCATAGACGCCGCCGTGCGTGACCGGCTCCCAACCGCGCGTCGATTCCAGTCCGACGAAATGCACCGGCTTGTTGCCGGCGTGGCTCAGGCCCTGCAGTGCCGGCAGAATCTTTTCGCCGCGCACCGGGTTTTCGAGCGCGAACGGGATCATGCAGTCGACGATTTCATCGACCGGCAGTTCGCGCACCGGCGTTGGAGCCGGCGGCGGGACCGCAACCGGCGCCGCGGTCTCTTGGGCGCCGGCGGCGGACGCGTCGGTGACCGCGTCGAGCCGCGGCTCCAGCCGGTCGACCGCCTCGTCGGCATCGTCCGGTTGCATCAGCACGTCGTCATGCGCGGACGAGAACGCGCGCTCGACGCTCTTCTTCGCCTTGTACTCTTGCCACTTGTTGTAGGAAATGACGCCAACCACGATGGCGCCGCCGATCAGAAGCAGGCTGGCCTGAAGATCGGTCATGCTGCACGCACCTGCGCGGCAAGGCCGGATTGCGGCAGTCGGGAGCCGCAGCTGCGCGCAATCGTCGTCTGCGGGGAATCGGGAATGGTCATGTAGGGAAATCCAGGGAGTTGATGGTTCCGCATGCCGCATCGCCATGAGCCTGCACGCCGCGGCCACAGGCGTCTATGCGGGCAGCGGGCTAGTTAGAGTAGTGGCCGCCAATAAAGTTGTCAAGCCGACTGCCGGCGCCCCCTGCAGGATGCCGCACGGAACTTGCTGCCTTTGCGGCAACTCTATCTTGTGCGCGGATTACGGACAGGCAATCCGCGAAGTTGACGCCGCTCAATATGTGCGGGCGGCCGATGTTCATAGTAAATGCGGGCGCGGCGACGCGCATCCCGCGCCCTTCGCATCAGCGAATTTGCCGTATCTGACCAGACGACGAATGGAGGAAGTATGCGAAACACGGGAGAATTCACTCTGCATGAACTGGCCGGACTCGCCTTTCAGCCGGCGCTGCGCTCGCTGCGCCGCTGGTGGTGGCGACGTGCCGAAGACCATTACCTGATCTGCGCCGACGTCGAAACGGCGCGCGCGCACGAAGCGCAGCTGAACGCCGCGTACTACCAGAAGCGCGCCGCGATGGCGCGCTCCGAGTGCAACTGAAGCCGTCTTTCTGAGCCGGCGGCAGCGCCCGCCTAGGCCGCCTGCTCGTCTGCAGTCAGCGACGCCGCCGTCTCCATGTCGACCGCAACGATGCGCGAGACGCCCTGTTCCTGCATCGTCACGCCGATCAGCTGCTGCGCCATCTCCATCGCGATCTTGTTGTGGGAGATGAACAGGAACTGGGTGTTCGATGACATGCGCTTGACCATGTTGCAGAAGCGCTCGGTGTTGGCGTCGTCCAGCGGCGCGTCGACTTCGTCCAGCAGGCAGAACGGCGCCGGATTCAGCTGGAACATCGAGAACACCAGCGCGGTCGCGGTCAGCGCCTTTTCACCGCCGGACAGCAGGTGGATGGTGGCATTCTTCTTGCCGGGCGGCTGCGCCATCACTTGCACGCCGGAATCGAGGATTTCGTCGCCGGTCATGATCAGCTTGGCCTGACCGCCGCCGAACAGCACCGGGAACAGTTCGCCGAAATGGTGGTTCACCTTGTCGAAGGTGTCCTGCAGCAGGTCGCGCGTTTCCCGGTCGATCTTGTGGATCGCGTCTTCCAGCGTGTTGATCGCCTCGGTCAGATCGGCCGTCTGCGCATCGAGGAAATTCTTGCGCTCGGCCGCCTGCGCCAGTTCGTCCAGCGCCGCCAGGTTGACCGCGCCGAGCGCGGCGATCGCATTGGTCAGGCGCGTGACCTCGCCCTGCAGCCAGGACGGCCGCACGTCGGCGTCGAGCTTGGCTGCCAGCGCTTCCTCGTCGGCGGCGGCCTCCACCAGCTGCTGCGCATACTGCTCGAAATTCAGCCGTGCCGCCTGCTCCTTCAGCTGTAGTTCCATGATCCGCTCGCGCTGCGGCTGCAGGCCGCGCTCGGCCTGCATGCGGCCTTCCTCGTGCTGGCGCAGCTTCTGCGTCAGCTGATCCAGTTCGTGACGGGCATCGGCCAGCCCTCGCTCCTGCTCGCTGCGCTTGTCCAGCAATGACTGCAGGCCGGCCTGCGCGGCCTGGTCGTCCAGGCTTTCCAGCTCCAGTTGGCCCTGCTGCATGTTGGCGAACAGCCGCGCCGCCTGTTCCAGCGCGGTGGCAATGCTGCGCTTCAGTTCGTCGATCCTGCCGCGCTGCGATTTTTCCGCGAACCCGGCTTCCTGCGCCGCCCGCTCCAGCTCGCGCAAGCGGTTGCGCGCGTCGTTCAGCTGCTGCTCCTTTGCCAGGTAATCGGTCTGGCCCTCCTCGTGCCGCTGCTGCAGTTCGGCCAGTTCCATATCGAGCTGTTCGAAGCTGGCTTCCGATTCCGCCCGGGCCTGCTGCTGCTCGCTTTCCTGCTGCGCGATTTCCGCCAGGTCGCTCTCGATCTGGCTGCTGCGCTGGTTGTAGCGCTCCTGCACCTCGGCCAACTTCATCGCCTCGATCTGCAGCGCGTGCACGCCCTGCGTCAGGCCGGTGGCGCGCTGGCGCAGTTCCTGCAGCCGCTGGGTCGCCTGAGTCAGGACCGCCTCCGCCCGCACTGCACGCGAACGGGCCTCGTCGGCCAGCATCTTTTGCGCGCGCAGCTGCTTGTCGAGGTTTTCGATTTCCTGCTGGCGCGCCAGCATGCCGTCCTGCTCGGAATCGGACGCATAGAAGCGCACGCTGGACTTGCCGATCACGTGCCCCTGTCTGGTCACGAAGCAGGCGCCGGCCGGCAGCCGCGCGCGCTCGGCGAACGCGGCTTCGACGTCGTCGGCGGCATAGACGCCATGCAGCCAGTCCTGCAGGAGCGCGCGCAAGCCGGGGTCGTTCAGCTGCAGCAAGCCCAGGAACGGCCGCAGGCCGGGCGCGGCGGCGCTGTCGGCGGCCCCTGCCTGCGGCGAGAACAGCGCCAGCTTGGCCGGCGGCGCATCCTTGAAGAAGGCCTTGGCCCAGTCCAGGTTCGACACTTCCAGCGCCGAGGTGCGCTCGCGTAGCACCGATTCCAGCGCGGTTTCCCAGCCGGCGTCGATATGCAGCTTTTGCCACAGACGCGGCAGCTCGGACAGTTCGTGCTTCTTCAGCCACGGCGTAACCTTGCCCTGCGACTGCACGCTTTCCTGCAATTGCCGCAGCGCCGACAGGCGCGCTTCCAACTGCGCGTTGGCGGCGCTCTCGGCATGCAGCTGCGCCTGCGCCGCGCGCCGCTCTTCCTCCAGCTGCGGCTGCTGCTCCTGCGCATACTCCAGCTGCGCCTGCGCCTCTTCCAGCGCCATCTTCTTTTCTTCCAGCTGCAGGTTCAGGTTCGACAGGTGGGCGGCGTCCGGCAGGTTCAAGCCGTTCTTTTCCTGCATCAGCCGCTCGCGCCGCGCCGCCAGGCTGGCCAGGATGTTGCCGGCGTTGCGCTGGTGCGCCGATTCCAGCTCGATCTTCTGCTGCATCTGCATGATCGCGGCGCGCGATTCGGTGCTCTTCAGCTGGCTCTCGCGCCACGCCTGCTCCAGCGCCGGCAGCAGTTCCTGCTGCTGCTGCGCCGCCTGCTGCGCCTGCTCGACGCGCGCGCTGCATTCCTCCAGCTGCATTTCCGCTTCTTCCAGGTCGCCCTGGTGCTGGCTGCCCTGGCGCTGCCACTGCTCGCGCTGCGTCGACAGCGAATTCAGCTGCGCCTGCAGCCGGTTGCGCGATTCGATCACGAACTTGATCTGCGCTTCCAGGCTGCCGATCTCGGAATTGGTCTGGTACAGATGGCTTTGCGCCTGGTGCATGCGGTCGCCGGCGGCGTAGTGCGCCTGCCGCAGGTGCTCCAATTCGGTCTCGAGGTGGCGCAGGCCGGCGGTCTGCTGTTCCAGCTCGGTCTGCGCCTTTTCGATGTCGCGGAAGAATTTTTCCTGCTCGGCCTTTGCTTCGGTCTTGCGCAGCAGCCACAGCAGCTTCTGCTTTTCTTCCTGGTCGGCCTGCAGCTCGCGGAATTTCTGCGCCACCGCCGCTTGCGCTTCCAGCTTTTCCAGGTTGGCGTTCAGTTCGCGCAGGATGTCTTCGACGCGGGTCAGGTTTTCGCGCGTGTCGTGCAGGCGGTTTTCGGTTTCGCGGCGGCGTTCCTTGTATTTCGACACGCCGGCCGCTTCCTCCAGGAAAATCCGCAATTCTTCCGGGCGTGCCTCGATGATGCGGGAAATCATGCCCTGGCCGATGATCGCGTAGGCGCGCGGACCCAAGCCGGTACCGAGGAAGATGTCCTGGATGTCGCGCCGCCGCACCGCCTGGTTGTTGATGTAATAGGTCGAGGTGCCGTCGCGCGTCAGCGTGCGCTTGACCGCGATCTCGGCATACTGGCTCCACTGGCCGGCGGCCTTGCCCTCGCTGTTGTCGAACACCAGCTCGACCGACGAGCGGCCGGCCGGCTTGCGGTGCGTCGAGCCGTTGAAGATCACGTCCTGCATCGATTCGCCGCGCAGCTCGGACGCCTTCGATTCGCCCAGCACCCAGCGCACGGCGTCGATGATGTTGGATTTGCCGCAACCATTCGGTCCGACCACGCCGACCAGTTGGCCCGGCACCTGGAAATGGGTGGGATCGACGAAGGATTTGAATCCCGACAGTTTGATGGCAGTTAAGCGCACGGAAATCGACTCTGGATGAGGCAGCACGGCCCCCGGGCCGCCTGCGCCGGCGCCGCCCGCGGATGAGCCGGCGGCCCCGAAAAAACGCTCATCATAACATCGCGCCGTCCGCCGAAGCGCGCCGAAGTTGCCTTAAAAGCAACTTCGATCAGCGCAGGATTCGGCCGGTTAGTAGCATCGCCAGCGCTGGCGCCACCGCAAACGCACCGAACAGCCACTGCGCCGCGTTTTGCGCGCCGGCCACGCCGCCCGGTTCGGTGATGCCGGCACCGTTGGCAACCACGCCGGCCAGCGCCGCCGCCAGCGCGGTCGCATACAGCTGCACGGTGGTGATCGACGAAGCCGCCAACGTTTCCTCGCCGGCACGGGCGCCGTTGAACACGCGGATCGACAGATGCGGCCAGCCGAGGCCGATGCCGAAACCGGCCGCCGCCAGCAGCGCGCAATACAGCGCCGTGCCGGTATCGCCGGCCATCAGCACCGGATTCGGCGTCACCAGCATCAGCGCCAGCAGGCTGGCCAGCAAGATCGGCGGCGCCAGCCGCACCATGCGGTCGGCAGCGGCGCCGATGCGTCCCGAGCTCAACAGTGACGCGGCGGTCCAGCCGAACGACACGAAGGCCGTCATGTAGCCGGCCGCAAGCGGCGTGCGGCCGTGGATGGTCTGCAGGAAATATGGGATGAACACTTCGCTGGAAATGCCGACGATCAGCAGGGCCATGCAGGCGTAGATCGCGCCCAGCTGGTTCGACAGCGAATAGGCGCCGCGCGGCATCAGCCGCACCGCCGCCTTGCGGTCGAGCGCCACCATCAGCATCAGCAGCGCCAGCCCGGCGCCGATGCCGGCGACATTCCAGCCCGGCCGCGGTGCCAGGCTGGCCAGCGAGATCGCCAGCACCGACGCCACCAGCAAGCCGATCTTGCCCAGCGGCAGCGCGCCGGCATCGCCGCCCTCGGCCGGCTTGCGGTCCAGCTGGCCGATCACGATCAATGCCAGCACCGCGGCCACCGGCAGCACCGCCAGGAAGGCCCAGCGCCAATGGCCGATCTGGGCGAAGATGCCGCCGATCGCCGGCCCCAACAGCGTAGCCGCGCCCCACACGCCGGATACCAGCGCCATCACCCGGCCCCACAGCGCTTCCTCGAAGATCAGCCGGATCAGCGCATACGCCAGCGCGAACAGCAAGCCGCCGCCTAGGCCCTGCACCGTGCGCCCGAGCAGCAGCCACGGCATGCTGGATGCCGCCGCGCAACCGACGGCGCCGACGCAGAACACCGACAGCGCCAGCAGATAGGCGATGCGCGCGCCGAGCGCGTGGATCAGGCGTGTCGCCAGCACCGAGCCGGCGATCGACGCCACCACGAACAGCGTGGTACTCCACGCGTAGTATTCGAGGCCGCCGATTTCCCGCACCACTGTCGGCAGCACGGTGGTGACGATGTAGATGTTGACCGCATGCAGCGCGATGCCGCCGGTCAGCGCCAGCGAGCGCAGCAGATTGCGCGCGGACAGCAGATCCGCCCAGGATGCCGGCGGCGGTTCGATCGGAGGCTGGCTCATCGAGCGATTTCCTTGAAAGCGACCCGGGATGGTAGGCAGCTTTGATGCCAGGCACAAGCGCCGCCCGCCGCATCGCCGGCGGCGGGCTGGCGGCCTCCTCGACATGTTGCGATATATTCACGCCTTTGAACCGGCCATCCAGCCGGCGCGGCTCGTCGCAGGAGACCAACCATGATGATCCGGCTTTCCAAGGCCTCCATGATTCTGGCCATCGCGCTGTTCGCCAGCCTGGTGGCTTTCGGCAACATCACCGACTACGGCACCAATTTCGCCTTCGTCCATCACGTCTTGCTGATGGATACGATCTTTCCCGACAGCCGCATCGGCTACCGCGCGATCGATTCGGCGCTGCTGCACCATGCCGGCTACTGCCTGATCATCGCGCTGGAGACGCTGACCGCGCTGCTGTGCTGGATCGGCGGCTGGCAATTGCTGAAGGCGCGCCACGCCGACGCCGCACGCTTCCATGCCGCCAAGCGGGTCGCGGTCGCCGGCCTGACGCTCGGCTTCCTGACCTGGCAGGTGGGATTCATGTCGATCGGCGGCGAATGGTTCGGCATGTGGATGTCGAAGGAATGGAATGGCGTGCCGAGCGCCTTCCGCTTCGCCGTCACGATCCTGGCGGTGCTGATCTACCTGACCATGAAAAACGACGAACTGCAGCCGGCGCGCTGAGGACAGAGACCGAGCCATCGATATACTCCCCGCGCATGCCATCCACACCGGGCACAAACATGGATAATTTGGCAGATACTCCCGCTTATTTCTATGTTGGCGCCGATATTCCGGACCCGCGGTGGCGGCGCCGGCGCTATAATGCCGGCTCCTGCGCGTGCCTTTCGCCACCGCTCCCGAACGCCGTCCCGCCACCGCCGTGAACCCACTTCTCGCCCAGCTGCAACCCTACCCGTTTGAAAAACTGCGCCTGCTGCTGCAAGGCGTGACGCCGAATCCGGCCTACCGGCCGATCAGCCTCGGGATCGGCGAGCCGAAGCATCCGACGCCCGAACTGATCAAGCGCGCACTGGCCGACAGCCTCGACGGCCTGGCCGGCTACCCGAGCACCGCCGGCTCCGAGGCGCTGCGCGGCGCCATCGCCGGCTGGCTGCAGCGCCGCTACGATCTGCCGCCGCTGGACGCGGCGACCCAGATCCTGCCGGTCAACGGTTCGCGCGAAGCCTTGTTCGCGCTGGCGCAGACCGTGCTCGACCCGGCCGAGCGCGATGCGCTGGTGCTGTGCCCGAACCCGTTCTACCAGATCTACGAAGGCGCGGCCTACCTTGGCGGCGCACAGCCGTATTTCGCCAATTCCGATCCCGAGCGCAATTTCGCGCCGGACTACGGTAGCGTGCCGGACGAGGCCTGGCGCCGCGTGCGGCTGTTGTACCTGTGCTCGCCCGGCAATCCGGCCGGCGCCGTGCTGTCGCTGGACGCCTGGCGGCAATTGTTCCAGCTGTCGGACCGCTACGGCTTCGTGATCGCCGCCGACGAGTGCTATTCGGAAATCTATTTCCAGGAAGAAGCGCCGCTCGGCGCGCTGCAGGCCGCGCACCGGCTCGGCCGTGGCTATGAGCGGCTGATCGCGTTTTCCAGCCTCTCCAAGCGCTCCAACGTGCCGGGCATGCGGTCCGGCTTCGTCGCCGGCGATGCCGCGATCCTGAAGAAATTCCTGCTGTATCGCACCTACCACGGCAGCGCGATGGCGCCGGCGATCCAGGCGGCCTCGGTCGCGGCCTGGAACGACGAAGACCACGTGCGCGAAAACCGCGACAAATACCGCGCCAAGTTCAACCAGGTGACGCCGCTGTTGCAGCAGGTGCTGGACGTGCAGCTGCCGGACGCCGGCTTCTACCTGTGGGCACGGGTCGACCGCGATGCCGCGATCAGCGATACCGAGTTCGCCCGCCGCCTGTACGCCGAATATAATGTGACGGTGTTGCCGGGAAGCTATCTTGCACGCGAGGCGCACGGTGAAAACCCGGGCCGCAACCGCGTGCGCATGGCGCTGGTCGCCGAGGTCGACGAGTGCCTGGAAGCGGCGCGCCGCATCGTCGATTTTTGCCGGACGCTGTAATTACCATCCCTTTTCGTTCTATTGACTCAAGCGAGCGCAGATGACCCAGCAGTTGCAAACCCTCATTGACCAGGCATGGGAAGAGCGCGCCAGGTTTTCGCCGAAATCGGCGCCGGCCGACGTGCGCGACGCCGTCGCCCAGGTGCTCGCGCGGCTGGACGACGGTTCGCTGCGCGTGGCGCAGAAGGACAGCGGCGCCTGGGTGGTCAACCAATGGGTCAAGAAGGCGGTGCTGCTGTCGTTCCGGTTGGAAGACAACGTCGTGATGCCGTCCGGCGCCCACATGCAGTTCTACGACAAGGTGCCGACCAAGTTCGCCAATTACACTGCCGAGGATTTCGCGCGCGGCGGCTTTCGCGTGGTGCCGCCGGCGGTCGCGCGGCACGGCAGCTTCATCGGCAGGAACGCGGTGTTGATGCCGTCCTTCGTCAACATCGGCGCCTACGTCGACGAAGGCACGATGGTCGATGCCTGGGCCACGGTCGGCTCCTGCGCGCAGATCGGCAAGAACGTGCACCTGTCGGGCGGGGTCGGTATCGGCGGCGTACTGGAGCCGATGCAGGCCAGTCCGACCATCATCGAGGACAACTGCTTCATCGGCGCCCGCTCCGAAATCGTCGAGGGCGTGATCGTCGAGGAAAACTCGGTGATCTCGATGGGCGTCTATATCGGCCAGTCCACCAAGATCTACGACCGTGCCACCGGCGAAGTCAGCTACGGCCGCGTGCCGGCCGGCTCGGTGGTGGTATCCGGCAACCTGCCATCGGCCGACGGCAGGTACAGTCTGTATTGCGCGGTGATCGTCAAGCGCGTCGACGCCAAGACCCGCGCCAAGACCGGCATCAACGAACTGCTGCGCGACGCCTAACCGAATCCGGCCGCCGTCCCGGCGCCGCCAACTGATCAGGAGAACCCCATGGCGATGGACCGTCTGTTTTTGCTGATGAAGGAAAAAGGCGCTTCCGACATGTTCGTGGCGGTCAATTCGCCGATCCACCTGAAGATCAACGGCACGCTGATCCCGGTCAACCAGCAGAAGCTGGACCAGGCCAACATCCTGGCGCTGCTGGCCGAGGTGGTATCGGCCGCGCAGCTGCAGCAGCTGGAGCGCGACAACGAACTCAACATCGGCATCCCGGTGCCGGGCGTCGGCAGCTTCCGGCTGTCGGCCTTCCGCCAGCGCGGCAGCGTGTCGGCGGTGCTGCGCTACATCCCGGTCACGATTCCGGTGCTGGAAGACCTCGGGCTGCCGCCGGTGCTGTCCGAGCTGATCCGGCAAAAGCGCGGCCTGCTGCTGGTGGTCGGCGCCACCGGCTCCGGCAAGTCGACCACCATCGCGGCGATGCTGAACCACCGCAACCAGCAGATGCCCGGCCACATCCTGACGCTGGAAGACCCGATCGAATTCCTGTTCAAGAACCAGCGCTCGATCGTCAATCAGCGCGAGATCGGCGTCGACGCCACCAACCTCGCCACCGCGCTGAAGAACGCACTGCGGCAGGCGCCGGACTGCATCCTGATCGGCGAAATCCGCGACCAGGAAACCATGTCGGCGGCGCTGGCCTACGCGCAGTCGGGGCACCTGGTGGTGTCGACGCTGCACGCCAACAACAGCTACCGCGCGCTGAACCGCATCATCAATTTCTATCCGCTGGAAAACCGGCCGGCGCTGCTGCAGGATCTGGCCTCTACCGTCAGCGGCATCGTCTCGCAGCGGCTGGTGCCGGCCATCGACGGCGGACGCGTGGCAGCGGTCGAGATCATGTTGAACACCCAGCACGTGGCGGAGCTGATCGAACAGGGCGACATCGGCGCCATCAAGGACGCGATCGAAAAAAGCATGGCACCCGGCTCGCAGACCTTCGAGCAGGCGCTGCTGCAGCTGATCCGCGACGGTCGCGTGACCAGGGAGGATGCGCTGGCGCATGCCGATTCCGCCACCAACCTGTACTGGCTGCTGAACAACGAATCGTCCGGCAAGAAGAGCGCGCCGCCGCCCGAACCGGAGCGCAACGAAGGCGCGACCTTCACCGAATTCACGCTGAACCTGTAACGCATGAACGCACCAACGATCACCCTGTACGGCATCCCCAACTGCGACACGGTCAAGAAGGCGCGCGCCTGGCTGGCGGCGCAGAACGTGCCGCACGCCTTCCACGATTTCAAGAAGGCCGGCGTGTCGGCCGAACTGATCACGGCCTGGCTGGCCGACATTCCGCTCGATACGCTGGTCAACCGCAAAGGCACCACCTGGCGCGGCCTGCCGGATCAGCAAAAGGCACAGGCTAACGACGCCGCCGGCGCGATCCGGCTGATGACCGAGCTGCCGTCGCTGATCAAGCGGCCGGTGCTGGCCATCGGCGGGCACTTCCATTGCGGCTTTTCCGACGCCGGCTACCAGCGCATTTTCGCGGACGCGCAGTCATGAGCGCCACGCTGGAGCTGGCCGAGCGCCTGATCGCGCTGCCGTCGGTGACGCCCGACGACCTCGGCTGCCAGCAGTTGCTGGCGGAACTGCTGGCGCCGCTCGGCTTCGCCTGCGAAACCGTGCAGTCAGGCGCCGTCACCAACCTGTGGGCGCGGCGCGGCACGGCCCAGCCGCTCTTGGTATTCGCCGGCCATACCGACGTCGTGCCGACCGGACCGCTGGAGCAATGGCAGTCGAACCCGTTCGTGCCGACCCGGCGCGACGGCAAGCTGTACGGCCGCGGCGCCGCCGACATGAAGACCTCGATCGCGGCGATGGTGGTGGCGGTGCGGGAATTCGTCGCTGCCCATCCACACCACGCCGGCTCGATCGGCTTTCTGATCACCAGCGACGAGGAAGGCCCTGCCACCGATGGCACGGTGGTGGTATGCGAGCGGCTGCGCGCGCGCGGCGAACGGCTCGACTACTGCATCGTCGGTGAGCCGACCTCGGTCGAGAAGCTCGGCGACATGATCAAGAATGGCCGCCGCGGCTCCATGTCGGGCCGGCTGACGGTCAAGGGCGTGCAGGGCCACATCGCCTATCCGCATCTGGCGAAGAATCCGATCCACCTGGCGGCGCCGGCGCTGGCGGAGCTGGTGGCGGAAAAATGGGACGACGGCAACGAATACTACGCGCCGACCTCCTGGCAGATTTCCAACATCCATGGCGGCACCGGCGCCTCCAACGTGATCCCCGGCCAGCTGGTGATCGACTTCAACTTCCGCTTCTCCACCGCCAGCACCCCGGAGGGCCTGCAGCGGCGCGTGCACGAGCTGCTCGAGCGCCACGGCCTGGATTACGAACTGCAATGGACGGTCGGCGGCCTGCCGTTCTTGACCGCGCGCGGCGAACTGAGCGCGGCGCTGACGGCGGCGATCCGCGCGGAAACCGGCGCCGAGGCCGAGCTGTCGACGTCGGGCGGCACCTCCGACGGCCGCTTCATCGCGCAGATCTGCCCGCAGGTGGTCGAATTCGGCCCATGCAACGCCAGCATCCACAAGATCGACGAGCACATCGCGCTGGACGAGATCGAGCCGCTGAAGAATATCTACCGCCGCACGCTGGAAAACCTGCTGCTGCCGGGCTGAGGCGCCGGGTGCGGCAGCGCGCCGGAGTTGGCGCCCGGCGATACGGATGACGGACAACCGCGGCCCAACCCGTAAAATGGCGGTTTGCCTTTTCTCCGCGCCTTGTGCCGGACCATTTTCCCGCGGCCATGACTCCGACCACCCCGAACGACTTCACCACCCTCCGCGACCTGTTGCGCCATGCGGTCACGCGCTTCAACCGCGCCGGCCTGTATTTCGGCCACGGCAGCAGCAATGCCTTCGACGAAGCCGCCTACCTGCTGCTGCACACGCTGGCGCTGCCGCTGGACCGGCTCGAGCCCTTCCTCGACGCGCGCCTGCTGCCGGACGAGGTGGCGGCGCTGCTGGCGGTGATCGAGCGGCGCGCCGACGAGCGCGTGCCGGCCGCCTACCTCACCAACGAAGCCTGGCTCGGCGACTACCGCTTCTATGTCGACCAGCGGGTGATCGTGCCGCGCTCGTTTCTGGCCGAGCTGATTCCGGAACGCTTCGCGCCGTGGCTGGCGGATGCCGACGCAGTGGAGTCGATCCTCGACCTGTGCACCGGCTCCGGCTGCCTGCCGATCCTGCTGGCCGACGCCTTCCCGCAGGCGGCGATCGACGCGGTCGACATTTCGGCCGACGCGCTGGCGGTGGCGCAGCGCAACGTCGCCGACTACCATTTGCAGGAGCGCATTACGCTGGTCGAATCGGATCTGTACGCGCAATTGCCGCCGCGCCGCTACGACCTGATCGTCAGCAATCCGCCCTATGTCAACGCCGCGTCGATGGCGGCGCTGCCGCCGGAATACCGGCACGAGCCGCAGCTGGCGCTGGCCGGCGGCGACGATGGCATGGACCTGGTGCGCAGGATCGTCGCCGGCGCCGCCGAGCGCCTGACCGACGACGGCCTGCTGGTGATCGAGATCGGCAACGAGCGCGCGCACGCGGAAGCCGCTTTCGCGCAGCTCGGCCTGACCTGGCTGACTACTTCGGCCGGCGACGACATGGTGTTCCTGCTGGAAGCGCAGCAGTTGCGGCAGACGCTCGACTGAGCGGACGCTTTTTTTATACCCTGTCGTGTATTTTTGAAACCGCAGGTAATACCTGCGGGAAATGGCATGTTTTTTACCATACTCCCCTATCT
>JBAUJK010000206.1:0-8059 GCA_049683695.1 Burkholderiaceae bacterium | reverse complement strand
GGGCGACCCGCGCCTGCAGATCGCCAGCCTCGACCACACCATCTGGTTCCATCGGCCATTCCGCATGGATGACTGGCTGCTGCTGGCGATGGACAGCCCGAATGCGTCCGGCGGCCGCGCGCTGTGCCTGGCGCACGTCTACAACCGGCAGGGCGAACTGGTGGCGACGATGGCGCAGGAAGGCTTGATCCGGCTGCGCGAACACCGGTAGGCACTGAAGCGGCCGATTTGCCAAATTTCCGCGATTCCAGTTTCCGGCACGACGGAAATCAATATATAATGCCGCTTCGTTGGGCTGTTAGCTCAGTTGGTAGAGCAGCGGACTCTTAATCCGTAGGTCGAGTGTTCGAGCCACTCACAGCCCACCAGCGAATCCAGGGACTTAGGCGCAAGCCTAGGTCCTTTTCATTTCCGGACGTGGCGAAACGCGACCGCGGCACCACGCCATCCTGACGACCGGCTTCGATACGAGACGCTGCGAACAACAGATTTTCGGTAGCAAATTCGGCATAGCGGTCCACTATCTGGCGCGATTTCTAGCCACCCAAGTCTTTCAGTTGATCGCACGACGTGCCCGCCTGGCGATGCCATGATGCCAGGGTATGCCAGAGACCATCGCCCCGGAAATCCTGGATTCCCGCTTTCTTTAGCGCACTGCGCCACGCCGAACTGGTCAAATGCCGACCATTCACCGCCGCAGGCCCGTGGCCCCTTCCGAGCCAGCCGTGGCTCCCGTCATACCGATATCTTGCGTGGGTGCAGTCAGGCCGCCATCCGGGTTGAGCGTCATCGTCCGACGGCTTCGCCTTCCCGATGTTGCGCCTTGGTCTTCGAGCATGCGTACCGGCTCAGGTTGCGGATGCCGTGCACGTCGCCCAAGGTGGATGACTCGGGAATCGCTTTAGCGATTGCCAAGAGTGAATTTCGCTAACAGCAGGCAACAAAATTTAGGCGTATATTTATTTTATGGCAATCATTTGCCTGGAGTTACGTAATCCAACAACGGATATACAGCCTGCCCACGGAATATGACGCAAACGCAATGCCAGGCGTATTACTTCCAATAGGTAGTGTTTCTTTCGACAAAGGGGAAACGAATGGAACCGATCGTGGGTCAGGCACTCTTGCCGAGTTATCAGTGGGGACTGGTTATTCTGTCCTACGTGGTTTCGTTCTTTGGATCGCTGATGGCCTTGCAATGTGCCAAATTGATGTATCGCAAGGGTGGCGTTCTGGACCGGCACCTGCTGATTTGCGGCGCAATTGCGCTGGGCGGCATCGGCATTTGGGCAACACACTTCATCGGCATGCTGGCTTACCGCCTGGCGGTGCCGATTGGGTTCGATCTGATCTTGACCCTGATGTCCATCCTTGCCGCAATCGCGATGTCAGGGATTGCACTCTACGTTACCAACCGCGGCGGCAAGTTCCGGCTCTTCGGTTGGCTGGCCGGCAGCTTGCTGGCCGGGCTGGGGGCGTGCGTGATGCACTACATGGGCATGTATGCGATGAACATGCGCGCGATGATGTCGCTGGACCCGGGCACGGTCGCCATATCGGTGGCGATTGCCATAGGCGCCGCCGCCGCCGCACTATGGCTTGCCTTCAACGTGACCACGCTGCGGCATCGCATTGCCGCCGCCTCCGTCATGGGGCTGGCGGTCTGTAGCATGCACTATGTCGGCATGGCGGCCGCCAGCATGGTTTGCACTGCGGAAGCGCCGGCGATTTCGTTCAGGCTCAGCAGCACTTACCTTCCAGGCGCGGTGATTCTGGTTTCCGGCTTTGTATTGCTCTATATGCTTTGGGTGATTTTCGACGTCGACCAAGACAATCATCTTGGGACCGACGTGCGCCCCACCTGAGGATCGACAGACGGTCCGCCCCGGTACAACTCAACGGCGGCACCACGCTGCCGTCGCGTCTGCCCCCGATCCGGCCGCTGCGAACAAGAGCTTCCCGCTTGTAACTCGCTTAGCAGTACGCGGCCTCGACGCCGGCAATTCCATCCGCCGGCATCCTCTTCTGCCATGTCGGTTAGCGACCGAGGCCTCAATCCTGCCTGACTATGTCGACCGAGATCTCGACCGCCGGAATCACGCCCCTGTTTTCGAGCCAGTGCCTGGTGTTCCTGTCTTCCGGCCAGCCGACTCCCGGCGGATAGTCCGTGGCGACCCCGTTTCGGTGGTCGGTGATCGTTCCTTGCAGTATGTAGACGGTACCCGGTCTGTCCTTATGGTCGTGAATCGGGCCAAAAACGCCGCCGGGCTCGATGGTCACCATGCGCATCCGGAGCTGGCGCCCCGCCATGCCCGCAATTTCGGGGCCGAGGTCAACCGTCGCAAGCAACTTCACCGTAACACCCTTCGTCTCGGGTGCCACCCGTTCTTTGCTCATGGGACTCTCCTATCCGTGCTTCAGGCCTGCCGAGATATGTCGCATCCGCTGCGGGAGTACATGGCGGCTGCGCAATAGTCGAGACGCTGCAAATTGCGGCAATTTCCTTGGCTCTCCCAGTCGAATAAGACACCGTGAAACCTTGCATGATTCCAAATGCCTGTGGCGCGCCCCAGTGCGTCCAATGCCGGCGCGGCATGACACGCTTTTGGCGCCAGAGCAGACCAATGACCAATAAAGTCAACGGCTTGGTGGAACCCTTTGGCCGCAGACCAAATTTCGAGCTACTTGCGGTACGGCAGCATCGGTTATCGCTCCAGGACGAGCGACGCCAGGAAAACAGAGGGGAAACGCGGGGAAGAAACGGCGGGAAAGGAAGAGTGGCAGGGGAAGAAGGATTCGAACCTTCGAATGCCGGATTCAGAATCCGGTGCCTTGACCAACTTGGCGATTCCCCAGCAGGCGTGCAACGGCGCTATTTTCGCCGAATCGGCGGCCGATTGCAATCGCAGGGGCCCTGTCACGGCGCTAGTTAGGCGCACTGGACGGCGGACGACACTGGCCCCTGACGGCAAATGCAAAAAAGTCCGTGCGCGGTCCTCATAGAGGGCAACCCGAGCGCGTGTCTTTTCCAGCGTTCGGTCCGGGGCCTGGTTCAGGCCCGGCAATAGCAGTAGGAACCATGCCCTCCTGCGCCGGGCCGGCCAGACTGGACGGGCGGGTGGCGGCCAGATAGGCGGCGATGTTGACGCCGAAAATCACCGTCAAGCCGACGTACAGCATGCTGAGATTGCGCAGTTCGTCGAACACCCCGAATACCAGGAACAGCGGCAAATTGATGGCGAACGCGATCTGGATGTGTTGCCTGACCGTCGCCGTCAGGTGCGGCCAGGCACGTTTGACCAGTACCGCCAGCAGGAAGAGATTGATGATATTCAATCCCTTGGTCGTGAGGACGCCGTAATTGAATTCGAAAAGGAAATAGCTGCGCGGGTTCGCCAGATAGCGCAAATGGTCGAACAGATGGAATTCGACCGGCCCGCCGGCATTGCCGGCATACCTGGACTTCATGTACAGATTGACCAGTCCGCCCAGGAAGAACAGCCACACCAATACGCCGCCCGAGAGCTTGCGGGAAAAATGCAGGCGCAGGAACGGATAGAGCGCGAGCGCGAAAAACGGAAACGACTCCTTGTTCAGCGTCGCCAGCGGAACCAGTATCGTCAACCACACCAGCCGCCCGCGAAGCGCCAGCCAGGCCGCCGTCGCCATGAACAACAATTCCGGCATGTCGTAGAAAGTGCCGTAGTTGGTCTGCACCAGCGGAAAAATCGCCGCGATCACCAGCGGCGCCAGCGTGGCTGCGGCCCGATCTTCCTGCAACACCAGACAGACCGCACGCAACATGAACAGAGCAAGCAGAAAAGAAACGAAGACCAGGCAATAGATCTCGTAATAACGCAGGACATATTGCGCCTTGCCGGAGTCGACCGGTTTTGCATAGAAATTCCTGAGCGTATCGCGCGTCAACAGCCTGGCCGCCAGCTTTTCCTGGATGTGTTCCGGGATCACCGAATTCACCGCGTCCACCGTGTACGGCAAGAGCTGCCGATAGACGAAGGGCCGGTGCGCTGTGCCGTCCAGAATCGCCGGCAGCCGGGCGCGTGGATCCGAATCGTCGAGAAAGGCCCACTTGGTGAAGAACCCGGAAAAGGAGGCGGCCGCCATCAGGAAATAGACGGCAAACAGAAACGCGCCTCTCAAGGAGCCGCCGGTTGCACTGCGCTTGACCATAATGCGCTCCGGTTACGCCGCCAGCGCCGCCACCGGAATTTCGATGGCGGATCCGTTCGTTGGCATCGGGACAACTGGATATTGTGGGAAGAGCTTCGGACCTCGGTGTTTGATGCAAATAACGATCTATACGAGACGGATTTGCGTTTTGTCATAGGTTGGGGAAATGATGCCGCTATCGTGTTTGAACGATGGTTTGACTCGTCGGAGGCCGCGAAAGGTGGCCGCAACCCCGCTCTCATTCCGATCGATTCGATCGCCGCCAAAGACTGCAACACCAACGGGATGACAGCGCCATGGTCGCCCCAGTAGCGCCGAACAACGTCGACACCCTGCCAGCGGCCAGGCCGGGCCGAGACAACTCCTGCACCGTCCCATTTGCCGACGCGCGTTTCCCGCTGTGCGTCGATTTGGACGGCACCCTGACGCCCACCGATCTGCTGCTTGAATCGGCGCTGGCCCTGATCAAGAAGAACCCGCTATACCTGTTCCTGTGCTTCGTCTGGCTGCTGGGCGGCAAATCGAATCTGAAGGAACAGATCGCACGCCGGGTGACGCTCGATGTCGACGCCCTTCCCTATAACCAGGCCCTTGTCAGCTATCTCGAGCAGGAGCGCATCAAGGGCCGCCCGCTTTACCTGTGTACCGCGTCGAATCAGCGCTTTGCCTATCAGGTTGCGGCCCACTTCCATTTTTTCGACGGCGTGCTGGCAAGCACCGCCTCCTGCAATCTGTCCGGGCGGATCAAGGCGCTCACACTGGTCGACAGGTTCGGAACACAGGGTTTCGACTACTGCGGCAATGAAGTCAAGGACGTGCCGATCTGGCAGCAGGCGCGCAGGGCGATCGTCATCGGCGGAGAAGGCATCGCGGCGATCGCCAGGCGGGTCAATCAGCCGATCATTTTTTTCGAGCAGGAGCGCCGGCTGCTGCGCCTTGCCTGCAAGGAAATGCGCATCTATCAGTGGGTCAAGAACCTGCTGATATTCGTCCCGCTGCTGGCAGCGCACGCCATCGCCGACGACGGGAAGCTGGCCGCGACGGTGCTCGCCTTTCTGTCGTTCAGCCTGTGCGCGTCGTCGGTCTACCTGTTGAATGACATGCTCGATCTGGACGCCGACCGGCACCACGCGCGCAAGCGCCACCGGCCGTTTGCCTCCGGTCAGCTGCCGCTCTCGTTCGGGCTGGGCTTGATGGCAATCCTGCTAACGGCCGCCGCGGCGCTGGCAGCCTTGCTGCCATTGAGCTTCATCGGGATTCTGGCCGCTTACCTGGTGCTGACCATGGTGTATTCATTCCGCCTCAAGCGCCTGATCCTGGTCGACGTCTTCGTGCTGGCCAGCCTGTACACGGTGCGCATCGTCGCCGGCGGTGCGGCGACCGGGATCGCGCTTTCGTCCTGGCTGATCCTGTTTTCGATCCTGATTTTCCTGAGCCTGGCGATGGTCAAACGCTACGCCGAACTCGATGCCGCGGTCGGCAAGGACGAGGCCGCCGCTGGCCGCGGCTATGTCTGCCACGACATGGAAATCCTGCGCTCGCTGGGCACCGCCGCCGGGTACCTGGCGGTGCTGGTGCTGGCGCTCTATATGAATTCGCCCGAGGTCAACGTGCTATATAGCCGGCCCCAGGTATTGTGGCTGCTGTTCGTCCTGCTGCTCTACTGGATCAGCCGCATGTGGGTATTTGCCTTCCATGGCAAGATGGACGACGACCCGATCGTGTTCGCCTTCCGCGACCGCACCAGCCTGGCGGTGATCGGACTGTGTATCGGCAGCGTGATCCTGGCGACCTAGACGGCCGATGCCTTTGGCACCCTATCTGCTGCTTTTCGCCAGCGGCACCTGCAGCGCGATCGCCAGCATCCTGTTGCGGATTTCCGGGCAAACGGCGATGCCGGTCATCGGCGTCATCACCTTGGCTACCGCGCTGCGGGCAACCGCACTGGCTGCCTACGGGGCCGGCTTCCTGTTCTATGCGATGGCACTGAAGCGGATCGAGCTGAATATCGCCTATCCGCTGATGGTCGGCATCACGATGCTGGAAATCTTCGTGTTCGGCTTCGTCAGCGGCGAAGCGGCGTCACTGAAAACCATGGCGGGGGCCACCTTTCTGGCAGCCGGGATCTATCTTCTGTATTCGGCCTAGCTGCGAAGAGCTTGCGCCGGAAAGCGCTCCCGGCCCGATGCCGGGACGGCGGCGCCGGCACGTTGGCAGCGGCGCCATCCTTATTCATCTCCCCGAGGATCCGGCATCCAGCGCACGGTACAGCGCCGCGCCATCCAAGCTGCCGCTGCCCGCCTCCGCCGCGCGCATCAATTCGATCATGCGCCGGTTGACCGGTGCGTCGCGCCCCAGCTTCCGCGCCAGCGCGACCACCGCGCCATTGAGGTAATCGATCTCGGTACGGCGTCCGGCCTGCAGGTCGTCCCACATCGACGAGCGCGCTTCCGGATCGATCTTCAGCATCGACGCCGCCAGCCGCGCGAAGATTGCATCCGGCAGGCGCAGCAGCGCCGGCAGCAGGCGCGGTGCCACGCGGCCGATCTTGGCCGGCGCGATGCCGGCCGCGCCCAGGGTGGCGAGCGCTTCGTCGATCAGCAGCGCCAGGCAGCGGCGGTAGGCGCGCTGCGACAGTTCGGTCTTCAGCGGCAGGCCGGACAGCGCATTGACCGGGTTGTTCAGGTTCAGCAGCAGCTTGCCCCACTGCACCGCCTGGAAGTCGTCGCGTTCGATCAGCGGCAACTGCGCCGCGCGGAACGCGTCGCGCCACGGGGCCAGCGCCGGCGATTGCTCCACCATCAGTTCGCCGTCGGTGCCGCGGTGCAGCCGCCCCGCTTCCAGTTGCGCGACATTGAACGGCACCATGCCGCCGATGATGGTCCGGCCCGGCAGGCGTGCGCGCAGCAGGTCGAGATTGCCGACGCCGTTTTGCAGCGACAGCACCGGTGCCGTCGCCGGCGCGTGGACGGCGATGGCGTCGGCTGCGGCGGCGGTATCGGCGCTCTTGACGGTCAGCAGGATCAGGCCGGCCTGCGCCAGCGCCGCCGGGTCTTCGCCGTACGGAACGTCGCCGGCGGCCACGCGCAATTGGCGGCCGCGCAGGTCGGTCAGATGCAGGCCGTGGCCCGCGATCCGCTCGCGCATGCGCGCGCGGCCGATCAGCAGCACGTCGGCACCGGTGGCCAGCAGCGAGCCGCCGACATACGCACCGATCGTGCCGGCGCCGAAAACCACGATCTTTCCCATCACGCTCCCGTCAAAAAAATGGCAATCGTCGCCCCGCCCGGTGCGACAGCCCGAATATATTCGAAACCGGACCGGTGCAAGAGACTAAACTGCCTGTCATCGACCGCACCGTGGAGAAATCCGCCATGAATCGCTCCGCTCCGATCCGTCTATTGCTGGTGGGCGCCTCCGGCGCCGTCGGCCGTGAAGTGCTGGCGGCGGCGCTGGCCCATCCGGGCATCGCAGCAGTGGTCGCTCCGACCCGGCGGCCGCTACCGGCCGCGGCCAAATTGCAGAACCCGGTGATCGATTTCACGCACCTGCCGGAGGATGCCGAATGGTGGTCGGTCGATGCGGTGATCTGCGCACTGGGCTCGACCATCAAGCAGGCTGGCTCACAGGCGGCGTTTGCCTTCGTCGATCGCGATCTGCCGGTGCGGGTCGGCATGCTGGCGCATGCGGCCGGCGCCTCCTGCTACGCGCTGAATTCGGCGCTGGGAGCCAGTCCGCGCGGGAATTTCTATTTGCGCACCAAGGCCGAAGCGGAAGCCGCGATCCGCGCCATCGGCTACCGCAGCTACACCATCGTGCGCCCTTCCCTGATCGAAGCCGAACGTGAACAGACACGCCGCGGCGAAGT
>JBAUJK010000205.1:0-2073 GCA_049683695.1 Burkholderiaceae bacterium | reverse complement strand
CGCCCCGTCCATTCCATCTGGCCGTGCCGCTGAATCAGTTCGTCGTCTTCCGGATGGTAGACGTGCAGCCGGTTGCGGCCGTGTACCTTGGCCAGATAGCAGGCGGAGTCGGCGGCGCTCAGCACTTCGGCCAGGCTCAGCATGCCATTGTGAAAATTGACGATGCCGATCGACACGCCGATGTAGAACATGCGGTCGCGCCAGACGAAATGAAAATCGCAGATGGTCTGGCGCAGCTTGTCGGCGATCTGCACCGCGGCATCCGGCGTGCAGTTTTCCAGCAGCGCGCCGAATTCGTCGCCGCCCAGGCGCGCCAGCGTATCGCTCTCGCGCAGCAGCGGCTGCAATAGCGTCGTCACCTGGCGCAGCAGGTCGTCGCCGGCACCGTGGCCGCAGGTGTCGTTGACGATCTTGAACTGGTCCAGATCCATGTACAGCACGCTGTAGTGCCGCTCCTGGCTGCTGGCCGCTTCCAGCGCCAGCTGCAGGCGGCGCTCGAATTCGCGCCGGTTGACCAGCCCGGTCAGCGGATCGTGGCTGGCCTGGTGCGACAGCTGCACCGCCAGGCTGCGCGACTGGCTGACGTCGCGAAATACCAGCACCGCGCCGATCACCGCCTGCCTGCGGTCGCTGATCGGCGCCGCCGAATCTTCGACCGCGTATTCGCTGCCGTCGCGCGCGATCAGCAGCGCATCCTTGTCCAGCTTCACGATCCGGCCTTCGCGCAGCGCCTGCTCGACCGGGTTCGCTACCGGCGCGCGCGTTTGATGGCTGACCGTATGGAACACCGCCGACAGCGGCTGGCCGCGTCCGGCGGCGTGCGGCCAGCCGGTCAGCGCCTCGGCCACCGGGTTCATGTACTCGATGCGGCCGTGGCGGTCGGTGGTGATGACGGCGTCGCCGATCGACGCCAGCGTCACCTGTGCCCGCTCCTTTTCCTCGAACAGACGCGCCTGCGCGGCGCTGCGTGCGCGCTCGTGCTCCTGCAGCGCTTGCGCCATGCGGTCGACCGCCTGACCCAGTCGGTCCAGCTCGGCGCCACCGCCGCGCACGCCGCTGCGTGCACCGAAGTCGCCGTCGGCAATGCGTCCGACCGCCCGCCCCAGCGCCTGGATGCGGCGCACTATCGTCACGTCGCCGACCAGCCAGGTGGCGCCCAGCACCAGTGCCGCGGTCAGCAGCAGCATCAGGAATTCGATCGCCTGCTGGCGGTTGGCCGGCGCCAGGATCGAGTGGCGCGGGATGGCGACGCTCAGCATGAAACCGGCACCGTCGCCGGTGCGCACGCGCGCGAACGCGTACACGCGCGTGATACCGTCGCTGTCGGTGACCTCGGCGATCGGCGCCTCCTGCGCCTTGGCGGCGGCGCGCAATATGCGGTCGGCCGGCTTGCCAACCCGCCGCTGCTGCGGATCGGGCCGTTGCGACAGCACGGTGCCGTCGCGGTCGGCGGTCACCATCACCGCTTCCGGCGGTAGGCCGATGTCGCGCGCGAAGCGGTCCAGCGCCTGCAGGTTGAGGGAAGCGAACAGCACGCCCCGCACCTCGCCGTGCTCATCCAGCAGCGGATAGGTCAGGTTCAGCGTGTGCATGCCGAATATGCGGCCGTAGATGTAGTCGCTGACGACGAAGCTGCGCTGCGCCAGCGCGCGCTGGAAATATTCGCGGTCGCGCACGTTGACGTGGAGCGGCGTCGAGCGTGCGCTGCATCGGACTTCGCCGTTCGGCTCGATCAGCCCGAGGTTCAGGTAGTCGTCGTTCTTGCGCAGCAGGGCATTCAGGAAGGCGCTGCACTGGCCGGGTTCGCGCTGCAGTTCGGGCACGTCGGCCAGCGTGGTCAGGAACTGGTGCGTACCCTCGATGAAGCGTTCTTCGTTGGCGGCGGCCAGGTTGGCCATGCGCTGCAGGTCTTCGCGCGCCGCTTCCAACTCGCGCCCGCGCTCATGCCAAGCCCCGGTCAGGTTCAGCACCATCGGTGGCACCAATGCCAGCAATACCAGCAGCAGCAGGCGGCCGCGCAGGCTGTTCAAGCGCAGCCGTGAAACGATCTGTCTTGGCACAATGGATTTGTCT
>JBAUJK010000204.1:0-7898 GCA_049683695.1 Burkholderiaceae bacterium | reverse complement strand
AGCAGCGCCGGCAGTGCCCAGAACGCCAGCGCCGGGCGCCAGTCGCCGCCGGCCAGCTGCTGGAGCGGTACCGTGGCGCCGGCCGCCAGCGCCGCGCCCAGGCACAGCGCCATCGTGTACAGCCCGGTCATGGGCCCCAGCCGGTGCGGAAAATCGCGCTTGATGATGCCCGGCAGCAGCACCATAATCACCCCGATGCTGCCGCCGGCCACCACGGTACCGACGAACAGGCCCGGCACGCCGAGAAAGATGCGGGCGCCAAGGCCGGCCGCCAGCGTGAACAGGCCGATCAGCACGATCCGCTCCGGCGTCGCGCGGGCGGTCAGGCGCGGCGCCAGCGGCGCGAACAGGCCGAAGCAGACCACCGGCAGCGTGGTCAGGATGCCGGCCTCGGCCGCCGACATGCCGGTGCCGGCGCGGATCGCTTCGAGGATTGCGGCGACGCTGGAAATCGCCGGTCGCAAGTTGATGCCAACTAGGAACAGCGCTGCCACCAGCAGCAGCCGGGCGCGGGCGGCCGGCGCCACGGCCGGAAGGGATCGGGAAGTTTCGGGTTCTGATTCGGGATGCATCAACGATTCGCGGAAGGAAGTGCTACGGAGGCCGGACGGAGCCCGGACAGCCATCCATGATACAAGGCATTCGAAGTTCGCTTGCGCTGCGGCACGCCCCGCGACCGGTCCCGGCGGCGCTTTCCGGCACCGGAGTCGAGCTGGATCAACATCGCTTTCACGTCGGCACCTACCCTTGAACCGAGCGCCCGCCGGCGCACGCAACGAAGGAGAACCGCATGGCCCACGCCCTCCGCCCGCCGTCCCGGCCGTCCTCGCCGGCCCGCCGCGGCTTCCTGAAGCAGGCCGGCGCGCTCGGCGCCGCCTCGATGCTGGGGGGCGGAACGCTGTCCGCCCTGGCCGACGACGGCGCCAGCATCACGCTGCCATTCGGCAACGGCCGGCGCCAACTGGCGGCATTTCCGCAAAAGCGGCCGCTGATCCTGCTGACCAGCCGGCCGCCGCAGCTGGAAACGCCGTTCGAGGTCTTCAACGAAGGGCTGCTGACGCCGAACGACGCCTTCTTCGTGCGCTACCACTGGAGCGCGATCCCGACCTCGATCGATCCGCAGGCCTATCGGCTGCGCGTTGGCGGCAACGTCGAGCGGCCGCTCGACCTGTCGCTGGACGAGCTCCGGCAGCTGGCGGGCCCGGCCGAAATCATCGCCGTCACGCAATGCTCGGGCAACAGCCGCGGCTTTTCGACCCCGCGCGTCGGCGGCGGCCAGCTCGGCAACGGCGCGATGGGCAATGCGCGCTGGACCGGCGTGCCGCTGAAGGCGGTGCTGGACAAGGCCGGCGTCAAGGCCGGCAGCGTGCAGGTCAGTTTCAACGGCCTGGACCGGCCGCCGGTCGGAGACGGCCCGGACTTCGTCAAGGCGCTCGACATCGACCATGCGCGGGATGGCGAAGTGATGCTGGCCTGGCAGATGAACGGCGCCGACCTGCCGATGCTGAACGGCTATCCGCTGCGCCTGATCGTGCCCGGCTATTACGGCACCTACTGGGTCAAGCACCTGACCGACATCGAAGTGCTGGGCCAGCCGTTCGACGGCTTCTGGATGCGCACTGCCTACCGCATCCCGGACAACGACTGCGCCTGCGTCGCCCCCGGCACCACCCCCACCAGGACCACGCCGATCAAGCGCCACGACGTGCGCTCGTTCATCACCAGCGTGGCCGACGGCGCCGAAGTGCAGGCCGGCCGCCAACTGGCGCTGCGCGGCATCGCCTTCGACGGCGGCTACGGCATCACCGGCGTGCAGCTGTCGGCCGACGGCGGCCGCAGCTGGCAGGAAGCCATCCTCGGCGAAGACCTCGGCAAGTATTCGTTCCGCGAATGGACCGCGATGTTCACGCCGCCGCGCCCGGGCCTGTATACGCTGCAGGTACGGGCGATCAACCGCATCGGCCAGAGCCAGCCGATGACCGCGCTGTGGAACCCGCCCGGCTACATGCGCAACGTGGTCGAAGCCACGCGCCTGTTGGCGGTGTGAGGAGAAACCGATGAGCCCTTTCCGCACCTTTCCCCGCCGATCCCGCTCCACTCGCGCCGGCGCCGCCCGGCTGTTGCTGCCGCTGGCGCTGCTGGCGGCGTCGGCGGCTGCGTCCGCGCTCGACATCGTGCTGCCGCCGGAAACCGCGGCCCTGCGGCCGAGTCCGCTGCCCGGCTACCAGCTGGCGCAGATGCACTGCATGGTGTGTCATTCGGCGCAATACGTGCAGACCCAGCCGCCGGGCATGCCGCACAGCTTCTGGGAAGCGACGGTGAAGAAAATGAAGGTGACCTATGGCGCGCAGTTCCCGGACGCCGACATCCCGGCGCTGGCCGATTACCTGACCAAGACCTACGGCGCGCAAGCGGCGGCGGCGCGCTAGGCCACCGCCACCAGCCGGTCGAGCGTGGCGCCGTCGCGCAGCAGGCTGTCGCTGTCGGAGGCGTGCACGATGCGGCCGCGGTCCAGCACGATCGCGCGCCGCGTCAGCGTCAGCGCCATCCGTGCGTGCTGCTCGACCACGATCACCGACAGGCCGCTATCCTCGACCAGCGTGCGGATCACATGCAGCAGTTCCTGCACGATGATCGGCGCCAGCCCTTCCATCGGCTCGTCCAGCAGCAGCAGGCTCGGGTTGACCATCAGCGCGCGCGCGATCGCCAGCATCTGCTGTTCGCCGCCGGACAGCTGGTTGCCCATGTTGGCGCGCCGTTCCTGCAGGCGCGGGAACAGCGCGTACACCTTGGCCACGTCCCAGGCGCCGGGGCGCGCCACCACGGTCAGGTGTTCCTCGACCGTCAGCGACGGAAACATGAAGCGTTCCTGCGGCACCCAGCCGAGCCCGGCATGGGCGCGGCGCCAGGTCGGCACGCGCGCGATGTCGCCGCCGCGCCAGCGGATCGCGCCGCCGTGCAGCCGCGTCAGTCCCATCAGCGTCAGCAGCAGGCTGGTCTTGCCGACACCGTTGCGGCCCAGCAGCGCCAGGCTGTCGCCCTCGTCCAGCGAGAACGAAATGTCTTCCAGCACCACCGCCGCGCCGTAGCCGGCGGTCACGCCTTCCAGCGCCAGCAGTTCGCGCGCGCCGTCAGTCATGCTGCGCCTCCCCCAGGTAGACTTCCTTGACGCGGCGGTCGGCCGCGATTTCGGCCGGCGTGCCTTCGGTCAACACGCGCCCCCCCACCAGCACCGTGATCCGTTCGGCGAAGCGGAACACCAGCCCCATGTCGTGTTCGATGAAGACGATGGTGACGTCGCGCGGCAGCGCCGCGATCACCTCGAACAGTTCGGCGCTCTCGGCCGACGGGATGCCGGCCGCCGGCTCGTCCAGCAGCAACACCTTCGGCTTGGTCGCCAGCGCCAGCGCGATCTCGACCAGCCGCTGTTTGCCGTACGGCAGGTTGCGGGTGACGGTGTTGGCGTCGCGCTGCAGTTTCAGCGTTGTCAGCAGCGCCGCCGCCTCGTCCAGCGCGGCGCGCTGGTGCTCCACCGTGCGGTGCCAGATGCGATGGCGGCCGTCGCGCTCGAAGATCGCCAGCATCACCGATTCCAGCACCGTCAGGCCGCCGAACAGCGTGTTGATCTGGAACGTGCGCGTCATGCCGCGCTTGACGCGCTGGTGCGGCGCCAGCGCGGTGATGTCATCTCCGCCGAAATAGACGCGCCCGGCGGACGGTGCCAGCGTGCCGGTCAGCAGGTTGATGAAGGTGGTCTTGCCGGCGCCGTTGGGGCCGATCAGCGCGTGCCGGCTGCCAGGCGTGAAGGCCAGCGTGATGTCGCTGTTGGCCTGGAAGCTGCCCCACTGCTTGCATAGCCCCTCGGTGCGCAGCGCGGTGGCGGCTGCGGCCGCCTGGCTGGAAACCGTCGCGTTCATTGCCGCACCTCCGCCGCGCCGACACGCGATCCAAGGCGCGCGCGCAGCTTGTCCAGCCCGCCGAGGATGCCGCCGCGGCCGAACATCACGATCACCACCAGCAACAGGCCGATCCAGAATTGCCAGTAGGTCGGATCGATGCCGGCGATGCGATCCTGCGCCAGCATGAACACCGCGGCGCCGACCAGCGCGCCGTACAGGCGGCCGGTGCCGCCCAGCACCAGGATGATCAGCAGTTCGGCCGAGCGGTTGAAGCTGAGCGATTCCAGCCCGACGAACTGCGTGGTTTGCGCCAGCAGCGCGCCGGCGACGCCGGCCACGCCGGCCGCCACCGTATATACCGCCACCAGCCGCGACTGGACGTCGGCGCCGATCGCCGGCATCCGGGCGCTGCCTTCGCGGATGCCGACCAGCGACAGCCCGAACGGCGAATTGACCAGCCGGCGCAGCGCCACGAACAGGATGAACAGCACCGCGAAGCTGTAGCAGAACGCGGTCTTGCCGTACAGGTCGAACTCGAACAGCCCGAGCAGCTTCCACATCTCGACGCCGGACAGACCGTCGACGCCGCCGGTGATGAAAGCCGCCTTGTTGGCCACCTCGAACAGCATCAGGCCGATGCCGAGCGTCACCATCAGCCGTGTCAGGTCGTGCCCGCGCACCACCAGGAAGCTGGTCAGGAAACCGAACAGCGCGCTGGCCGCCGCCGCCGCCAAGAGGCCTGAGACTGGTTCGCCCCAGCCGTGCACCGCCAACAGGCCGGCGGTATAGGCGCCGAGGCCGAAGAAGGCCGCGTGCCCGAGCGAGACGATGCCGGCATAGCCGAGGATCAGGTCCAGCGACAGCGCGAACAGGCCCATGATCATCATCTGCGACACCAGCACCAGGTAGCCCGGGAACAGGAAGAACGCCAGCCATGGCAGCAGCCAGAACGCCACTTCCAGCGGACGCCAGCGGTCGTTCGCCAGGCGCGGCGGCGGCAGCTGGGCGGCGACCGAGAACGATTCCGGTTTCATGCGCGCCTCGCGATCAGGCCGGACGGATACAGCAGCAGCAGCACCACCATCAGCACGTAGATGACGAAGGCGCCAACTTCCGGCACGTAGTACTTGCCGGCGACGTCGAACACGCCCAGCAGCAGCGCCGCCGCCAGCGGGCCGCGGATGGTGCCGGCGCCGCCGACCGCGACCACGATCAGGAAGTACACCATGTACTTGATCGGAAAGGTCGGGTCCAGCCCCAGCACGTCGATGCCGAGGCCGCCGCCCAGGCCGGCCAGCCCCGAGCCGAGCGCGAAGGTCAGCGAAAACACGCGGCCGACGTTGATGCCGAGGCCGACCGCGGCGCGCTGGTTGTCGACCGAAGCGCGGATCTGCGCGCCGAAGCGGGTGCGCTCGATCAGCCAGCCGAGCGCGGCGGTAATGACGATCACCACGCCGATCAGGAACAGCCGGTAGCTGCCGACGTCGAGGCCGAAAATCTCGACCTGGCCGCGCAGCCAGTCGGGCAGCCGCACCGGCTGCTGGGTCGGCCCCCAGACGTAGGTGAAGCCGGCCACCACCATGAAGGTCAGGCCGATCGAGAACAGCACCTGGTCGAGCGGATCGGCCTGGTACAGGCGGCGGTACAGCAGTCGCTCCAGCACCCAGCCGGCAGCGGCAGCGGCGACGAAGGCGATCGGCAGCGTCAGCAGGAACGGCACGCCGAGGCGGTTCATCAGCACCACGCAGACATAGCCGCCCAGCATCGCGAAGGCGCCGTGCGCGAGGTTGACGAAATTCATCAGCCCAAGCGTCACCGACAGCCCGACGCTGATCAGAAACAGCAGGCTGCCGTAGGCGATGCCGTCGAACAGCACGCCGATGAAATTGCTCAGCATCGCGCCCCCTGCCGTTGCCGCCGCCATCCGGCGCGAATGTCGCCGGCGTCGCCGTTATCCATGATGCCGCCTCCTCGATCGAAATCGTAAAAACGGGGAGTATGCATAAAAACCATGCCATTCCCGCAAGTGATACGCGCGGGTTTGAAAATACTCCCGCCTCTATTTATTTTTGCCTTTGGCCGCGTTCAGCCGCCCGACGCATCCATCGCCGCAAAGATCTCCTGCGCCATGTGAAAGGCCGAATTGGCGGCCGGCACGCCGCAGTAGATCGCCGTCTGCAGCAGCACTTCCTTGATCTCGTCGCGTGACACGCCGTTGTTGGCGGCGGCGCGCAGGTGCAGCTTCAGTTCCTGTTCGCGATTCAGTGCCACCATCATCGCGATCGTCAGCAGGCTGCGGGTATGGCGCGGCAGGCCGGGCCGGGTCCAGATCTCGCCCCACGCGTAGCGCGTGATCAGGTCCTGGAATTCACCGGTCAGCGGCGTGCGCGCCGCCTGCGCGCGGTCGACGTGGGCGTCGCCCAGCACCGCGCGCCGCACCGCCATGCCGGCGGCGTGGCGTTCCTGTTCGTCCATTACGGTTCCTTTCGAAGATGTCAGGCGGCGAGGAACTCGACCACGGCGTCGGTGAAGCGCTCGGCCTGTTCCCAGTTCGACAGGTGGGCGGCGTCCAGCTCCAGGTAGCGCGCGCCGGGGATCTGCTGCGCCACGAACTGGCCGTCGTGCGGCGGCGTCGACTTGTCCTGGCTGCCGGCGATCACCAGCGTCGGCACCGAGATGCCGGCCAGGCCGTCGCGCTGGTCCATGTCGCGCACCGCCGCGCAGTTGGCGACGTAGCCTTCGGGCGAAGTGTGCAGCAGCATCTGGCGCGCCTCTTCGATTTCCTGCGGTGCGTGCGCGGCGTAGCCGGGTGTGAACCAGCGCTCGACCACGGCATCGGCGACCGCCGCCATGCCGGCCTGGCGCACCTTGTCGATGCGCACGTTCCACGCTTCCGGCGGCGGAATCCGGGCGGCGGTATTGCACAGCACCAGCCGGTCGATGCGCGCGCCGTGGCGGGCGCCGAGCTGCATGCCGATCATGCCACCCATCGACAGCCCGCAGAAATGCGCGCGCTCGATGCCGAGCCCGTCCAGCAGCGCCACCACATCGTCGGCCAGCTGCGCGATCGTGTACGGCCCCGGCGTCACTTGCGATTGGCCATGGCCGCGCGTGTCGTAGCGCAGCACGCGGAAATGCTCCAGCAGGCGCGGCATCTGCGGCGCCCACATGCCGAGATGGGTGCCGAGCGAATTCGACAGCACCACGACCGGCGCCCCGGCACGGCCTTCGAGTTCGTAATGCAGATCGACGCTGGGGGTGTGCAGCAAAGGCATGGTGTGCTCCTTATCGTTGTTCGGTCCGATGGGCGGTGCGGTGCGTGCGCAGCACGCTATCGACGAAATCGGCAGCAGCGCCGAGATAGGCGCCCGGTTTGAACAGCCGCGTCAGCTCGGCCGCCGGCAGCATGGTCGTGATCCGGTCGTCGGCGGCCAGCACGTCGCGCAGGTGGCGGCCGCTGGCGAGAGCCTGCTCGCATGCCTGCTGCACCAGCTCATGCGCCTGCTGGCGGCCGATGGCGGCGCCCAGCGCCAGCGTTACCGCCTCGGCCATGATCAGGCCGTGCGTTGCGTCGAGATTGGCGCGCATGCGCGCTGCGTCCACTTCCAGACCTTCCACCGCCTGCCGCATCTGCCGCAGCGCGCCGCCGGTCAGCCGCGCGATCTGCGGCAGCGTGTCCCATTCGGCCTGCCAGCCGCCGAGCGCACGCTCGTGTTCCTGCACCAGCGCCGCCAGCAGCGTCGCCACCAATCCCGGCACGCGGGCAGCGGCGGCCAGCATGGCGGCGCAGGCGACCGGATTGCGCTTGTGCGGCATCGTCGACGAACCGCCGCGGCCGGGTGCGGACGGTTCCGCCGCCTCGCCGACCTCGGTCTGCGCCATCAGTGAAATATCGCGCGCCATCTTGCCCAGGCTGCCGGTCAACAGGCCCAGCAGCGTGCCCGCTTCGGCGATGCGGTCGCGCTGGCCGTGCCATGGCATGTCGGGCAGTCGCAACTG
>JBAUJK010000203.1:0-3178 GCA_049683695.1 Burkholderiaceae bacterium | reverse complement strand
GTGCCGCTGACCGTGGTCCTGGACGGCAAGCAGCACGCGCTGGCGCTGCCGCGCAGCGGCACCAGCGTGCTCGATGCCGCGCTGGCGGCCGGGCTCGACCTGCCGTACGCATGCAAGGGCGGCGTCTGCTGCACCTGCCGCGCCAAGGTGCTGGAAGGCAGCGTCGCGATGGACAAGAACTACACGCTGGAAGATGCCGAGATCGCCCAGGGCTTCGTGCTGACCTGCCAGTCGCATCCGACCTCCGAGCGGCTCACCGTTTCCTTCGACGAGCGCTGACGTGGCCCGCACCCGCGCGTCCGACCACGAACTGCAGCGCGAGGAAATCCTCGAGGTGGCGGCACGCGCCTTCGCCGCCCGCAGCTTTCCGGGCACCTCGATGAACGACCTGGCCAAGGCCTGCGGCACCTCGAAGGCGCGGCTGTACCACTATTACCCGGGCAAGGATGCGATCCTGTTCGACCTGCTGGAGCGCTATACCGGCCGCCTGATCGCGATCGCCACCCGCGAGGCTGCCGCTTCCGGTACGCCGGCGGCGCGTCTGCAGCGACTGATCCACGCCTTCCTGGCCGAGTACGAGCATTCGCAGACGCGCCATATCGCACTCTTGAACGACGTCAAGTTCCTGGAGCCGGCGCAGCGCGAGCTGATCCTGGCGGCGCAGCGCCGGGTGGTCGACCTGTTCGCCAACGCGATCGGCGCCGCCTATCCGCAGCGCGTCGACGGCGGCAACCGCACCGCGCTGACGATGCTGCTGTTCGGCATGATCAACTGGACCTTCACCTGGCTGAAGCCGAACGGCGGCGCCGGCGGCCGGCTGTCGTACGCCGACTTCGCGCAGCTGGTGGAAACGGTGTTCATGCGCGGCATGGAAGGCCTGCCGGCGCAGCGCGGCGAACAAGCGCGCGGCGCGGTACGATCCACACACTGAATCCGCACAAGAGGAATCCCATGACCGAAAAGAAATTCGCCTCGCAAGCCGACCTGGAGCCGAAAAAGACCAGCTTCATCCAGCTGTCGCCAAACGCCTATGCCTACACCGCCGAGGGCGACCCGAATTCCGGCGTCATCATCGGCGACGACGGCGTGATGGTGATCGACACCACCGCCACGCCGATCATGGCGCAGGAACTGATCCGCCACATCCGCAGCGTCACCGACCTGCCGATCAAGTACGTGGTGCTGTCGCACTACCACGCGGTGCGCGTCTTGGGCGCGTCCGCCTATTTCGAGCACGGCGCCGAGCAGGTGATCGCGTCGCGCGGCACCTATGAGCTGATCGTCGAGCGCGGCGAGCAGGACATGAAGTCCGAGATCGAGCGCTTCCCGCGACTGTTTTCCGGCGTCGAATCGGTGCCCGGCCTGACCTGGCCGACCATGGTGTTCGAGCGCGAACTGACGATCTTCATGGGCAAGCTGGAGGTGCAGCTGAAGCACGTCGGCATGGGCCACACCAAGGGCGACACGATCGCCTGGATCCCGTCGCAGAAGATCTGCTTCTCCGGCGACCTGGTCGAGTACGAGGCGGCCGCCTACACCGGCGATGCCCAGCTGGAGGAATGGCCGGCGACGCTGGAAGCGCTGCGCGCACTGGGCGCCGACAAGCTGGTGCCGGGACGCGGGCCGGCGCTGATGAATCCGGCCGAGGTCAACGCCGGTATCGACTACACCAAGGATTTCGTCACCACGCTATTGTCCAGCGCCAAGGAAGCGGTGGCCGCCGGCAAGTCGCTGAAGGAAGCGATGGCGCACGCGCGCAGCAGGATGGACCCGAAGTTCGGCCACGTCTTCATCTACGAGCATTGCCTGCCGTTCGACGTCACGCGCGCGGTCGACGAAGCGTCCGGCATCAAGCATCCGCGCATCTGGACCGCCGAGCGCGACAAGGAAATGTGGCACGCGCTGCAGGATTAGGTAGCTGCGCGCCAGCGCCGGCCGGTGCGGGCGCCTGTCCCTCTCCAGTGGCGCCGCGCCGTAACGCCGCTTCATTCCCGCGTTCGCGGGGATGACGGCGATCAGCCCCGTCCCATTTGCCGGCCGGGCCGCACCCCATACTCCCCGACATCCATGCCTATATCGGGCATGAACAGGGCGAAATCCCCACATACTCCATTATTGCAATGCGCGGCGCCGCTAAAACCGCGTTTCGCGCGCCGCGCGCAGGAAGCTGTCCAGGATCGGCGTGCAGTCCATCAGTTCCGGGCCGCCGGCGCGGTGGAATTCCGGGTGCCACTGCAGGCCCATCACGAACGGCGCCTTGCGATAGCGGATCGCCTCGACGATGTTGTCGTGGCCGGACACCGCCTCGACCGTGACGTCGCGCCCCAGCTCCTTGACCGCCTGGTGGTGGATCGAATTGACCAGGTATTCCGGCTGCGGCCGGAACAGCGCCGCCAGCGACGACCCCGGCGGGAAGCTGATCGGGTGGTAGTGGCTGTCGTACATGTCGTTGACGTGCTCGATCGCGGTCGGCACGTCGGTCGCGATGTCCTGGTACAGCGAACCGCCGAAGGCAACGTTGATCAACTGACAGCCGCGGCAGATGCCGAGCACCGGCTTGCCGGCCTCGATGAATTCGTGCAGCAGTTCCAGCTCGTACATGTCGCGCGCGCGGTCGCCGCTCCATTCCGGGCGCGTCGCCGTTTCGGCGTAAGTCTGCGGCGAGACGTCGGCGCCGCCCTGCAGCACCAGCCCGTCCAGGTGCTTCGCATAGTCGCGCAGGCGGATATCGCTATGGTGCAGCATGCCGCGGTTGTTCACGGTCGGGATCATGAACACCAGCACGTTGCGCGACATGACCCATTGCGCGATCGACTCTTCCAGGTATTGCAGCGTCTTGCCGCGCAAGCCCTTGGCGCCGGATTCCGGATGGAAGATGCGCGCCGAGACGCCGATCTTCAGCGTGCGGCGCAGCAGGCGGCGGCCGGTCTTGTCGGACAGCGCGCGCATGCGCGCCAGCAGGATCTTCCAGGCGCCGACCCAGGCATTGCTGTCGCCGTGGTTGTGGAATTCGAACGGCACGCCGGATCCGCTCGGCGCTTGAGCGGCTGCCGGCGCTGGTGCCGGCGCCAGCGGCTCGGCCGCCGGTGGCGTGACGGCCGCGGCGGCAATGGTGGAAGCGGTGGAAGCGGAAGCAGGAGCGGCGGGCGCGGCAGCGCGCCCGGGATCGGAGGAAAGA
>JBAUJK010000202.1:0-2257 GCA_049683695.1 Burkholderiaceae bacterium | reverse complement strand
GTCGGCGGCCGGCGCGCCGGCGGCGAACAGCCGCGGATTGATATGGTCGGCGCTGATCCTCGCGCGCAAGAGCGGCTGCGGCGCGAACGGCGCCAGACCGACTTGCGCCTGCCCGGCGAGCCGGTCGCCGCTGGCGTCCAGTGCCAATTCCAGCGCCTCCAGCGTGCCGCTCCAGTGGCCGGCGATCCGGTATTTCTCGTCGCCGCGGCTGCCGGCCAGGTCGAAGCCACCGCCGGTGGCGAACGGCGCGCGGCCATCCAGTTCCGCCTGCGCGCTGGCGCGGCCGTAGGGCGTGTCGACCGTCTCCAGCGTCAGCCGGTGGTGGCGGCCGTCGGAGCCGGCGCGCAGCCGCAGCCGTTCGATCACGATCGGCGCGCCGCGGCCGCGCACTTCCAGCCGCTCCAGCGCCAGTTGGTCCAGCGTAAACGCGATTGGCAATTCCAGGTCGGCCGGCGGCTGCGGCGCCGTCGGCGGCCCCGGCGGCGGCAGCTGCACGCGCACCTCGCCCAGCCGCAGGGTGTCGATGTCCAGCTTCAGCGGCGTGCGCTGCAGGTTCCAGCGGCCGTCGAAGCGGTCCAGCGCCAGCTCCAGTTCGCCGTCGCGGTAGCGCAGCGCGCGCAGCCGCAAGCCATGCGCCAGCGTGCCGCCGGCGTAGTCGCCGGCCAGCCGGCCGGAGGACGCCAGCGTGCCGAACTGCCACAGCCAGCGGCTGCCGCGCTCGGTATGAATCGCCGCCAGCAACGCCGCCAGCGCCAGCAGCAGCATCGCCGCCAATAGCGCCAGCCCGCCGCCGAACCAGATGGCAAGGCGGCGGCGCGGCTTCGGCGCGGGTGCGGGAGTGGGAGTGGCGGCGGTCATGCGCGGAATCAACGGTGGCGCCGGCGTCAGAATGCGATACCGAGCGAGATATGGGGCCGGAACTGGCGGTCGCGCACGCCATAGGCGAGATCGACGTTGACCGCGCCGACCGGGCTCTTCCAGCGCACGCCGGCGCCGACGCCCTGGTAGATGGTCTTGTCGCTCCAGTTGTCGGTGGCGGTGCCGACATCGTAGAACACCGCGCCGCCCCAGTCGCCGTTCAGCCAGTGCTGGTATTCGGCGCTGGCGGTCAGCAGGAACTTGGTCGGGAACACGGTGCCGTTCTGCACGTTGCCGATGCTTTGATAGCCGTAGCCGCGGATCGAATCGGTGCCGCCGGCACGGAACAGCAGCGAGGCCGGAATCTCGGCGCTGCTGCCCTTGGTCAGCACGGCGCCCAGTTCGGTGCGCAGGATCACCAGGTCGCGCTGGCCGACCGGCAGGTAGCGGCGCGCACGGCCGTAGGCGCGCACGAAGCTCTGGTCGGTCAGGATGCCCTGCAGCGCGGCGCCGGCCTGCAGCGCCACCACGGTGCCGCGGCGCGGGAAGATCGGGTTGTCGACATCGCGCCGGGTCCAGGCCACGCCCGGCACCAGCGCGTGGTGCTTGCCGGGCTGCGTCACGGTGCCGGCCGGCAGCGGGCCGCCGGACAGCTGCTGCAGTTCGTCGCGGTAGTAGTCGAGCGTGTAGGCGAGGTCGTATTTCTCGCGCGAGCGGGCACGCTTGACGCCGGCGCGCAGGCTGCGCAGATCCAGCCCCTGCAGCGTGGTGCGCTCGTACGAGGTGCTGGCGCTGTTGACGAAGGCGCTCTGGTCCGGCGGCAGCGCCAGATCGAGCGCGCCGTACTGGCGCTGCTGCTCGATGCGCAGCTGGCTGTCGAATATCAGCGCGCGGTCGAAGACGTTCAGGTGCGTGTAGCGGCCCTCGACATGGGCGCCGGTGTCGCTCGCATAGCCGGTGCCGGCGCGCACCCGCTGCTGCGGGAATTCGGTCACGCGCACCTTGACCGGCGCCAGGTCGGCGTGCGCCGGATCGTTGTCGATGCCGACGATCGCGTTCGAGAAATACGACGTGTTCTGGATCTGCCGCTGCAGTTCCAGCAGTCGCTCGACGCTGTATTCCTCGCCCGGCGCCAGCGGATTGACGTTCTCGATGATGGCGGCCGGATAGCGCCTGGTGCCGGTGATTTCCAGCGCGCCGAGCGTGAACGCCGGGCCGCTGTCGTAGGTCACCGCCAGCTCCGCTTCGCTGGCGTCGGCGTCGATGCGCGCCTCTGAAGCGGCGATCGCGGCACCGGCGTAGCGGCGCTGCTGCAGCCGCTGCAAGCCTTCCTGCTTGGCGCGCGCCCATTCGCTCTGACGGAACGGCTGGCCGGGCGGCAGCGCCCAGTCGGCGCGCA
>JBAUJK010000201.1:0-19297 GCA_049683695.1 Burkholderiaceae bacterium | reverse complement strand
GCGCCAGTGCGCCCAGCCGTTCCGGCGCGGCCGGCATCAGCGGCGACAGCACCACCGGCTGTGCTTCGCCAGCGTCGGCGGCACCGGCCTGTGACGGCGGCGCCTGCCGCGCCAGCTGCGGATTCTGCAGCAACTCGAACAGGTGCAGGCCATAGTCGTGGCGCGCCAGCAAATCCTCCAGCGCCGCCGGCGTCATCGCGCCGGCATAGGCGATCTGTTCGATCCGCGTTTCCATTTCATGCAGATGCTGGCCGAGCTGCATCGCGCCGGCCATCCGGGCGCTGCCCTTCAGCGTATGCAAAAAGCGCAGGATCGGCGGCACTGCCGCGGCATCAGCCGGAGTGTCCTGCCACAGGCGCAGCGCGCGGCCCATCTGCGGCAGCAGGTCGCGTCCCTCCTCGATGAATACCGGCAGCAGGTCGGCGTCCAGCTCGTCCTTCAGCGCCAGCGCCGGATCGACCGCTTCCTCGTGCACCGGCGGCGTCTCGTCGGCGCGGGCGAAGGCGGGCGCGACCGGCGCTTCGGGCTGCACCATTTCCATCGCTTCCTCGGTGGATATGGCACGCGCAGCATCCGGCCCATCTGCCGGCGCATCCGCCTCGGCCCCCGCCTGCGCATCGCCTTCCGGCTCGATTTCCTGCGCGGCCTCGGCTTGCAGCGCTTCCCAGCGCGCCGCCACCTGCTGCAGCAACTGCTCCAGCAAAGCCACCAGCTGCGGCTGACGCTCCGGCATTTCGCCCAGCGCGAACTGCTGCAGCATCCATTTCAGGCGCGCCGCGCAATCTTCCAGCAAGTCGAACTGCTGCGCGTCCAGCGTCAGCGGCTGGCGCGACAGGCGCATCAGCAGCAGCTCCAGCGCATGCGCCACTTCATGCAGCGCATGAAACCCGACCGTGGCCGAACTGCCGGCCAGCGAATGCGCGGCATGGATCGATTCGACCGCGACCGGGCGCGTCACTTCATGGCGCCATTCGGCGAAATCGCTGGACAGCTGGCGCACCAGCTGGTCGGTTTCCGCCAGATAGATGTTGTGCAGCGGCACACTGATCTCGAGGTTGCCGATGCGCTTGATGCCGTCATCCGCGGCCACCGTCGCTGCCGGGCCGCCAGTGAACGGCAGCACGGTGCCGGAAGCCGGTTGCGGCTCGGCTTCCACCGGCTCGATGGTTTCCACTGCGGATGCCGTTTCCGCCTGCTCCGATTCGAAAATCGGTTCGGCACCGGCCGCTGCCTCCGGCTCGGACTCGGCTGGTGCCTGCGGCTCGCCGGCCACCTCGGCAGCCTGGCCGAACGCCGCCAGTTCGGCGTCGGACAGTTCGATTTCCTCGGCCTGCTCGATCGCAGCCGGTGCTTCGGCATCGGCAGGCAGCACCACGTTCTCGCCAATTGCAGCCGTCACATCGGCGGCCTCGGCCAGAGCCGGTGCTTCCTGCGCATCGGCCACTACTTCGACTTCGTCGGCGTCGAGATGGAAGACGCCGCCTTCGCGCACCCGTGCCGCGGCCGCCGCCAGCGCGTCGGGCGTACGCACCGAACGACCGCTGGCGCGGATGTCGGCGACCCATGCCGCCAGAAAATCCGCCGCATGCTCCAGCAGCGCGTACACGTCGGTGGTGCCGGCGCGCGCTTCGGCCAGCCACAGGTTCAGCACCTGCTCGATGCTCCAGGCTGCTTCGCCGAAGGCATTCAGGCCGACCATCCGGCTGCTGCCCTTCAGGGTATGGAACGAGCGTCGCAGCGTGACCAGGTGCTCCTGGTGGTGCGGTTCGGTGCGCGACGCCGGCAGCACTTCGCGAATGCAGGCCAGCACTTCTTCCGCTTCGCCGAGGAAAATGTCGAGCAGCTCGGCATCGACTTCCTCGCTGGTTTCCGGCGCCGCGCTGACCGCGATCACCTCGTCGGCCGGCGCCGCCACTGCGGTGGCGACCACCACGTCCGACACGCTGTCGGCCGAGCGGCCGAAATCGGGCTGCTGCAGCAAATCGATCGCGCTTTGCGCGCGATCGTTGGCGTCCGGATTGTCGACCAGCGTGGCGACGTCGCGCACCTGCTCCAGGGATTTCTTCAGTTCGTCCTGCAAGGCCGGGTTTTCTGGTTCCAGGGACAACGACAGCGCCAGCTCGGCCGATTGCTGCTGATGCAACGTCAATTCCTGTTCCGCCGTGGCCGGCTCGGCAGCCGGCGCGGCATGCTGCTCGTCCTCCCGCATCGGCGCCGGCTCTTCCGGTGCCACCGCGGCCGGATGGCGCTTTTCCAGCAGGTTGGCGCGGAACATGCCCTCCTGCTCATCGAAGGAAAAGCGTTTGCCGGCGTCCTCCGAATGCAGCTGCAGCGTTTCGATGAAGAAGCTCAGCGCACCGATGTTTTGTGCGACGTGCTGAAAGGCTTCCGGGGTCGGCACCGTCTCGCCGTCGGCATCGGCGAACTCCTGCACCGCGGCACGCGTATGCTGCACCGCGCGGCGCGCATCACCCTGGTCCAGCACTGCCAGACCGCCTTCGATCTGGTGCAGCATCTGGTCGATCGGCGCCAGCGCCTCACGCCGCGACGGATCGTTGAAATACTCGTCCAGCAGCTTCTCGACCTGGCGCAGGTTGGCCAGCATTTCGCCGGCCAGTGCCGTCAGCGCCTGGTTCTGCTGGGCGGCGCGCGACATATCGTTCAGCCATTGCGCCGAATCGGCCGGCGCTTCGCCGCCGACCACCGACAGCAGACGTGCGGTCAGCGCTTCCGCGCGCTCGGGAAAATCTTCCGGCAGATGGCTGATCGCGCTCAACGCATTCTCGACGAACAGCAGTCCGGTCGCCATTTCGAGGCCGAGACCGTCGCCCGGCTTGGCGTAAGCGGCATGGCGCGCGATGCCGTTGAGTTCACGCAGCAGCCGCGACAGCGGCGGCGAATTGAGCTTGCTGCCGGCGTCGCTCAACGCCTTCATTTCCAGCTCGAACATCGGGGCCGGCGTGCTGTCGCCACCGACGATGCGATTCCAGATATTTTTCGCCAACGCCAGCTTTTCCTTGGCCAGCACCAGCGCTTCCATGTCGATCTGGCCGTAGCGGCGCCGCTCATAGTCGACCGGCACCAGACCGTCGAGCTGCCAGGCGCGGCGCACTTCCAGCGTGCGCGGCGACGGATTTTGCGCGCCCGCCAGGAAGAACAGCGCATCACGCAGCACGCGCTCGGCGATGCCGGTCGCGCCCTGGCTCAGCCGGCGCAGTTGCAGATTGATGCGGGCAAACAACTGCTTGACGTAAAGCTCGTCCGCGATCTGGCCGCCGGCGACCGCCTCGGCGAATGCCTGCATCACCGACCAGAAGCCGCGCGCCTGCGCTCCATCCTGCCCTTTTTCGACCTCGCCGAGGATCTTTGCCAGTAGCGCCGCATTGCGCAGCTCGGCCGGACCGCTGCTGCGCAGGAATGGCAGCAACGCCTTTTCGAAACGTGTCCGCAACGCACCGTAATCGATGGAGGCGACGGCATCCCGTGCCGGCAGAGCCGGACGCAGCGTCAGGTTGGGAAAAAACAGGTCGGCCGGATGGATCCTTTCCGCGCCCCGGGTTTCCAGCACCGCCTTGTAGTAGGGAAACAGGCGCACCGGCTGATGCGGCGCACCGGACAACAGTTCTTCGAGATATTCGACCAGCGCCTGGCAGGCGCCGCGCACGGTCTGCGCAACCTCGGCATCGAGCGCCAGCTGGCCCTCGATCAGGCGGTCCAGCAGGTCCTCGACGGTCTCGGTGACGATCGCGACGCCGTCGACATCGACCATTTGCAGTGCGCCGTGCGCCTGGTGCAGATAGGCCCTGGCATGGCGCAGCGAAGTACTCTGCGCTTCCGGCTCCTGGCCCAGCGCTCCTTCCAGCGCCGCCTGGGAACGGGTCAGCGCCTCGCGGATCTCGGCCATCACCCAGGATAGCGGTCCGGTGTCGAGGCTGCCCCGGGCGCCTTGCGGCAATGCGGAAGAATCGGTGGTCATGACTACCTCGCGGTTTCTGTGGGAATACGCCGCGATCCGTGCACAGGCGTCAGGCGCGCACGCCGCGTGGCGGCGCCAGCCTCACAGGCGGACGACGGAACGCGGGTATCAGGCGGCTACGCGGAAACGCGACACCGAGTTCTTGAGTTCTTCGGCCAGTTTCGACAGTTCACGAATCGACAACGCGGTCTGCTGCGTGCCTTCCTGGGTCTTTTCGGTAACGGTCAGGATCCCCTGAATGCTTTGCGCGACGCCGTTGGCGGAAGTCGCCTGCTGTTCGGTCGCCGAGGAAATGCCCTGAATCAGTTCCGCCAGCTGGTTCGACACGCGGCGGATATCGGACAGCGCGGCGCCGGCCGCGTCCGACAGCTTGGCCCCTTCGACCACGCCCTGGGTCGATTTTTCCATCGCCGCCACCGCGTCGTGAGTATCGGTCTGAATGGTGCGCACCAGCGCGCCGATCTGCTTGGTCGCCTCGCCGGAGCGTTCCGCCAGCCGCTGCACTTCTTCCGCAACCACCGAGAAGCCGCGCCCCGCCTCGCCGGCGGAAGCGGCCTGGATCGCGGCGTTCAGCGCCAGCACGTTGGTCTGTTCGGTAATGTCGGAAATCAGCTCGGTGATTTCGCCGATTTCCTGCGACGATTCGCCGAGGCGCTTGATGCGCTTCGAGGTTTCCTGGATCTGCTCGCGGATTTCGTTCATGCCCTTGATCGCGTTTTCCACCGCCATCGCGCCCTGCTCGGCCGCAGTCACCGACTGCCGCGCCACCTCGGCCGACTCGTTGGCGGAGCGCGACACGTCGGTAATCTGCAACGCCATGTCGAGCACCGCGCGGCCGGTTTCCTGGATGTCGCGCGACTGCTTCTGCGATGCCGCCAGCAGTTCGGTGGAGATGTTCTGCGCCTGGTTGGAGGCGGAAGTCACCTGTTCTGCCGTCACCGTCACGCGGCCGACCAGCCCGCGCAATTCTTCCACCGTGTAGTTCACCGAGTCGGCGATGGCGCCGGTGATGTCTTCCGACACCGTGGCCTGGATCGTCAGGTCGCCGTCCGCCACTTCCTGCAGTTCGTTCATCAGGCGCAGAATCGCCGCCTGATTCTGTTCGTTGGCGCGCATCGCTTCTTCTTCCTGCTTCTGCGCCTGCAATCTTTGCGCGTCCGCCTCCTGGCGCCGCAGGTTCGCTTCGCGGGCGCGGTTGCGGCTGTCCTGCAGCAGTACCACCGCGATACCGGCCGCCGCCAGCAGCGCCACCAGCGCCGCCGCCAGCATCGCCCAGAATTGCCAGGTCAGCGAATCCTGCTCGGCGCGATAGGTTTTCTGCAGCGTCGTCAGGCGCTGCTTCAGCGCCTCGTTTTCAGTGAAGATCAGCTGTTCCGATTGCTTGGCGGCGATGAAGTTTTGCAGGTTGCCGAGAATGGTCGCCACCGACTGCTGGTATTCGGCGAACGCCGTCTGCAGTTCGGCCAGCTTGTCGCGCGTGTCGGGGTCGGTGGTGGCCGACAGCCGCAGGATGTCGCTGCCGTTCAGGAAGCCTTCGGTAATGTCGCGGAAGGTATTGGTGTCCTTGCCGAGCAGGAAGGCGGTTTCCGGATTCACGCCTTCCGAGGTCAGGAATTCGTTGGCGCTACGACCCAGACGCTGGGTCAGCATCACCAGCTGGCCGGCGGCCGCGATCTCGCGCGGTGTAGCGCCGCCCTGGGCCTTCAGCGTGGCGATCTGCTCGGTCAGTTCCAACAGGATCGGCGACAGCGTGTTCAGCTTTTGCAGCGTGGTACCGAAACCGGTCAGCTCCTTGCGCAGCTTCAGGATGGTGTCGGCCGCCTTGTCGGAACTGGCCCACGCCTTTTGCGTATCGCGCAGGATGGCGGCCATCTTGTCGTTTGCCGGCGTGATTTCCCGGCCCTGGTAATTACCGCCCTTGATCAGGATTTGCAAGTCCTGGTTGAATTCCTTGCGGCTCTCGGAGAGCTGCTTGAACGCTTCCAGGTTGCCCTGAATCGCGTTCGGGGTCGCCTTGCCGATACGCTGCGAGTGCATCAGCGCATCACCGGCGATCTGGGTCTGGGTCGAGGTCAGGTTCGAATTGTTGGCGTTCAGCCAGACGAACAGCGTGCCCAGCACCAGCGAGCCGCCCAGCGTGACGAGCAGGACGCGAACCTGGCGCTGCAGCGGCAGATGGCCGATCAGCGGCAGCCGCAGGTCGCCGCCGCGCTCCAGCGCGTCACCGATGAAGGTGGCGTCGGGATTGGTTTCGGCCGAATAGGTCGAATGCCAGGCCGGCGCCTCGCCCCCTTCCTCAGTGCCGGGGGTGTCCGCCGCCACTCCTGCCGTCGCAAGTTCTTCCTGCTGGTTCCGGGAAAAGAACGGTAGTTTGAACGCCATCACTGAGTCTCCTCATTCTACGAATGCGATATCGCCCGCCATGGTGGCGGCAATCATCATATGCCCACGTGTAAAAACCGGGAATCCTGCACCAGCAGGGACAGGTCCAGCTGTGTCCACACCTGGGCGTCGCGATCGATATACTGCTGCCCCGACCACGGCGGGGCGCCGGCCTCGGCGGCGCGCAATTCCATGTCGGCGACATTACGCAGACCCAGCACGCGCGACACCAGCAGTGCGCTGTTGAAGGATAGGGCCGGCGCGAAGGCGACGATGCGGCTTTCCTTGTCGATGGCGGAAGGGGCAAGACCCTGGAAGCGCGCGAAGTCGATCACGCTGGTCAGGTTGCCGCGGATATTCGCCAAGCCCAGATACCAGTCCTGTGTCAGCGGTACCGATGTGATGCTGCCGACCGAAACGATTTCACCGGCCTCCTGCAAGTCGAGCAGCCAGCGGCTGTCACCGAGCATGACGCCGAGCCGGCTGACGCCGCTGTCCGAACCGCTGCGCACGGCCTGCATACGCTCCAGCAGCCGCGACTGGAATTCGCGCAGGCGGGTGCGGCGGGCGCCGGACTCGTCCGATTTCTCCGATACGAGCTCGGAGCGGCGGTCGGTGATGGTTTCGGTCATGGGCGAAACTTATCCAAGTGCAGCGATTTTCGACAGCAGCTCCTGCGGGTCGATCGGCTTGACGATGTAGTCACGGGCGCCTTGGCGCAAGCCCCAGATGCGGTCGGTCTCCTGTCCCTTGCTGGTGCAGATGATGATCGGGATGTCCTGAGTCTCCGGGTCGCGCGTGATCGAGCGCGTCACCTGGAAGCCGTTCTGGCCCGGCATCACGATGTCCATCAGGATCAGCTGTGGCTTGTCGGCCTTGATCTTGGCCAGCGCATCCTCGCCGTTTTCCGCGGTCGACACCGAGAAGCCGTTCTTCGCCAGCACGTCGGTCAGGAAATAGCGCTCGGTCGGAGAATCGTCCACCACCAGTACTTTTTGTATGGCCATGTTTTACCTTTGCTTCAATGATTTTTGGGCGGGAAAGCCATCGGCTACTGCGCCGGCGCGGTGTGCTGGCGCACGGTTCGCAGCAGGCTGTCCTTGGTGAAGGGTTTGGTCAGGTACTCGTCGGAGCCGACCATCGCGCCGCGCGCGCGGTCGAACAAGCCGTCCTTCGATGACAGCATGATGACCGGGGTGTCGTGGAACTTGGCGCTCTTCTTGATCAGCGCGCAGGTCTGATAGCCGTCCAGCCGCGGCATCAGGATGTCGCAAAAAATCAGCGCCGGCTTGTGGTCGGAAACCTTGGCCAGCGCATCGAAGCCGTCGTCCGCCAGCACCACCTGGTAGCCGGCCTGGCTCAGGAAAATCTCCGCCGAGCGCCGGATGGTGCTGCTGTCGTCGATCACCATGATCTTCAGGCTGCCGTTGTCCGCGGTCGTTGTCATCACGTCATCCCGAGCAAGATTGGCTCAATATATGTCCCAACTGTAACAAAAATCAAGATGCTTTGACACAACCTTGCTGATGGGACACGATGCGACGTGGTTTTTCAGCGAATTAATTGATCCTCCGGCAAGCGCCTGCGCTCAGATGCGCACCATTTCGAAATCCTCTTTGCGCGCGCCGCATTCCGGGCAGGTCCAGTTCATCGGCACGTCGGCCCAGCGGGTACCGGGGGCGATGCCGTCTTCCGGATAACCGGCGGCCTCGTCGTACACCCAACCGCAGATCAGGCACATCCAGGTCTGGAATTCTTCGTTCGGCGCTACGCCCCCTGCTTGGTTCTCGCTCACGGCTTACGGTCCTTCTATCAAGTAAAATGCAAAGTCGAATATCTTAATCCACCGGCTGTGCAAAACCAAATTTCGCCGCTCGCGCTCACCTTCAATTTGGCCGATCCGGTCGGCGCCATCGGCATCCAGGCCGACCTGGCCTCGTTCGCGGCGATGGGCTGTCACGGTCTGTCGGTGGTGACCTCGATCGCGATCGGCGACAGCGCCCGCATCGAGGACCTGCAGGTGATCGACGCCGACTGGGTGGCCGACCAGGCGCGCGTGGTGCTGGAAGACATGGCGGTAGCGGCCTTCAAGGTCGGCGCCGTCGGCAGTGTCGAAAACGTCTCCGCCATCGCCGAGGTGGTGTCCGACTATCCGGACGTCCCGCTGGTGCTCGACCCGTTCAGCTCGGCGCTGCCGGAACAGGGGCCCGAGCACGACGACCTGCTGGCCGCCACCCATGAACTGCTGATGCCGCAAGCCACCGTGCTGCTTCTGTCGGCGGTCGAACTGGCACGGCTGGCGGAAAACTGGCGCGAGCCGGCGGCCGAGGACACGCTGGCCTCCGATGCGATGCATTTGGTCGACCTCGGCTGCGAATACGTGTTCGTCACCGGCGTGCGCGCCGATCCGCATGAAATCGTCAATGCGCTGTTCAGTGAAAACGGCCTGGTGCGGCAGGATGCCTGGCAGCGCGTGCCGGGTACCCACTGCGGCGCCGGCGCCACGCTGTCGGCCACCATCGCCGCGATGCTGGCCAACGGCCTGGACGTGCCGGAGGCGGTCTCGGAGGCGCAGGAATTCACGCTGGCGGCGATCCAGCATGCGCAGCGGCTCGGCATGGGCAAGCTGCTGCCCGACCGTTATTTCTGGGCGCGCGAGCCGGAACCCGGCGCCCAGCCCGATCACTGACTCTTCTTCGAATTACCATGAACCAGAACACTACTTCCCGCAACGACATCCTGTTCCAGCGGGCGCAAGCCACGACCCCGGGCGGCGTCAATTCGCCGGTGCGCGCCTTCCGCTCGGTCGGCGGCACGCCGCGCTTCATCGCGCGCGCCGAAGGCCCGTACTTCTGGGACGAGGATGGCCGCCGCTACGTCGATTACATCGGTTCGTGGGGACCGGCGATCGTCGGCCACGCCCATCCGCAGGTAGTGGCCGCGGTGCAGCAGGCGGCCGCGCGCGGCCTGTCGTTCGGCGCGCCGACCGAGGCCGAGATCGAGATGGCGGAGGAAATCTGCCGACTGGTGCCTTCGGTCGAACAGGTGCGGCTGGTGTCGTCCGGCACCGAGGCGACCATGAGCGCGCTGCGGCTGGCGCGCGGCGCCACCGGCCGCGACAAGATCGTCAAGTTCGAAGGCTGCTACCACGGCCACGCCGATTCGCTGCTGGTGAAGGCCGGCAGCGGCCTGCTCACGTTCGGCAATCCGACCTCGGCCGGCGTGCCAGAGGATTTCGTCAAGCACACGCTGGTGCTCGACTACAACGACGTACAGCAGCTGGAAGACAGCTTCGCGGCCTACGGCGACCAGATCGCCTGCGTGATCGTCGAGCCGGTGGCCGGCAACATGAACCTGGTGCGGGCAAAGCCGGAATTCCTGCAGGCGATGCGGCGGCTGTGCAGCAAGCACGGCGCGGTACTGATCTTCGATGAAGTGATGTCGGGCTTCCGCGTCGCGCTGGGCGGCGCGCAGTCGCTGTACGGCATCACGCCGGATTTGACCGCGCTCGGCAAGATCATCGGCGGCGGGCTGCCGGTGGCGGCCTTCGGCGGCCGCGCCGACCTGATGAAATACCTGGCGCCGCTGGGGCCGGTGTACCAGGCCGGCACGCTGTCCGGCAATCCGGTCACGGTGGCGGCCGGCATGGCGACGCTGAAGCTGATCCAGGCGCCCGGCTTCTACGAAGCGCTGTCCGCCAGCACCGCGCGCATGGTCGGCGGCCTGACGGATGCCGCGCGCGACGCCGGCGTCGCCTTCTGCGCCGATGCGGTCGGCGGCATGTTCGGCCTCTATTTCAGCGCCACGCCGCCGACCAGCTATGCCGAAGTAATGGCCTGCGACCGCGAACGCTTCAACGCCTTTTTCCACGCGATGCTGGACGCCGGCGTGTATCTGGCGCCATCCGCCTTCGAAGCCGGCTTCGTGTCGGCCCAGCACGACGACGCCGCGCTCGAAGCCACGCTGGCGGCCGCGCGCGACGCCTTCCGGCGCGTCGCCTGACACGTCAGATGCTGCGGAACACGGTCCGCAGCCAATCGATGAACAAGGCCACCTCGGGCCGTTCGCGCGCCGGCCGTTCGTACACCAGGTAGTAGGCGTGCGGCGGATTGTCCAGCCGCAGGTCGAACAGCGGCACCACTTCGCCGGCGGCGATCAGCTCGCGCGCGAAATGCTGGCGCGTCAGCCCGACGCCATGCCCGTGCCGCACCGATTCCAGCAATAGCCCCAGATCGTCGAAGCGCAGTCCGGCAGCCGGCTCCGGCCAGTCCAGCCCGGCCGCTTCGAACCACGGCTGCCACGGCTCCAGCGCCGAACGCAACAGCGTCGCCCGCGCCAGATCGGCCGGCTGCTCCAGGCCGCCGATACTGCGCAGATAGCCGGGGCTGGCGACCGCGAACGCCGGTTCCACGTACAGCTTTTCGGTGACGATGTCCGGATAGTTGCCGGCGCCGAAGCGCACCTCGACGTCGGACTCCGACAGCGACAGGTCATACAGCGGCACCGACAGGAAGATCTCGATCTGGATGTCCGGGTGCAGGCGCGTGAATTCGGCCAGCCGCGGCACGAACAGGCAGCGCGCGAAGGTCGGCGTCAGCGTCACCTTGACGCGCGGCTGGCTGCTGGCGGCGCGGCGCGGGATCGGAAAATCGGTCAGCGTCTGCAGCGCGGCGCGCACCACGTCAAGGTAGCGGCGGCCGAATTCCGACAGCGCGATGGCGCGGCCGTCGCGATGGAACAGGCGTTCGCCGACGAATTCTTCCAGCAGCCGGATACGGTGCGACAGCGCCGACGGCGTGATGCACAGCTCGTCCGCGGCCAGCGCGAACGAGCCATGCCGCGCCACCGCCTCGAACGCCGACAGCGCGTGCACCGGCGGCAGCCGGGTGGCGAGCGGGGGTTTGCGCGAGGTGGCGATGACGGCTCCCGTCAGCGCAGGATCTTGCCGGGGTTCAGCAGGTTGGCCGGATCGAGCGCGTGCTTGACCGCGCGCATCACGGCGATCGCATCCTCGCCATGTTCCTGCACCAGGAAGCCCATCTTGTGCAGGCCGACGCCGTGCTCGCCGGTGCAGGTGCCGTCCATCGCCAGCGCGCGCGTCACCATGCGCGCATTGACGCCTTCCGCGCGGGCGACGTCGGCGGGATCGTCGGGATCGACCAGCATCTGCACGTGGAAGTTGCCGTCGCCGACGTGGCCGATGATCGAATGGACGATCCCTTCGCGCTCACAATCGGCCTTGGTCTCGAGGATGCATTCGGCCAGCCGCGAGATCGGCACGCAGCAGTCGGTCGAGATCGCGCGCGCGCCGGGCCGCATCTGCAGCAGCGCGAAATAGGCGTTGTGGCGCGCCGCCCACAGCCGCGAGCGGTCTTCGGGCCGGGTCGCCCATTCGAAGCCGGTGGCGTGGTGCTCGGCGACGATTTCCTGCACCGTCTGCGCCTGCTCGGCGACGCCATTTTCGCTGCCGTGGAATTCGAACAGCAACAGCGGCTGCTCCGGCAGCGTCAGCTTGTCGTGCGCGTTGATCGCGCGCACGCCGTTTTCATCCAGGAATTCGACGCGCGCCACCGGCACGCCGAGCTGGATGGTCTGGATCACCGCATTCACCGCGTCGGCCGCGCTCGGGAACGAGCACACCGCGGCCGACACCGCCTCCGGTTGCGGATACAGCCGCACCGTCACTTCGGTGATGATGCCGAGCGTGCCTTCGCTGCCGACGAATAGCCGGGTCAGGTCGTAGCCGGCCGAGGATTTCTTTGCGCGGGTGCCGGTCCGGATCACGCGGCCGTCGGCGGTCACCACCGTCAGCGCCAGCGTGTTTTCGCGCATGGTGCCGTAGCGCACCGCGTTGGTGCCGGAGGCGCGCGTGGCGGCCATGCCGCCCAGCGAGGCATCGGCACCGGGATCGATCGGGAAGAACAGGCCGCTGTCCTTGATTTCCTGGTTCAACTGCTTGCGCGAGACGCCGGCCTGCACGGTCGCGGTCAGGTCCTCGGACTGCAGCGCCAGCACCCGGTTCATCTGCGACAGATCGATCGTGACGCCGCCGTGCAGCGCCAGCACGTGGCCCTCGAGCGAGGTGCCGGCGCCGAACGGGATCATCGGCACCGCGTGGCGATGGCACAGCGCGGCGGCGGCCGCCACTTCCTCGGTGCTGTGGGCGAACACCACCGCGTCCGGCGGCATCGGGTCGTACGAGGATTCGTCGCGGCCGTGGTGGGCGCAGACCGCCGGATTCCGGGTGAAGCGCTCGCCGAACAGCGCCTGCAGCCCTTCTGCCAGCGCCGGCGGCAATGGCCGGCGCGACGCCGGCGTGGGATCGAGAGAGGTTTCCATGCCACGATTCTACCCGCGGCGGCGCCTCCGCTGCGCACGCGGCGGCGCCCTTTTGCCGGCGCTTTGCCGTATGCTGGCCGCTTGACCGCTTTTGCAAGGAATCGACATGGGCAACCGCCTCTCCAAGATCGTCACCCGCACCGGCGACGACGGTACCACCGGCCTTGGCGACGGCAGCCGCACCGGCAAGGACAGCCTGCGCGTGCAGGCGATCGGCGAGGTCGACGAACTGAATTCGCAGCTGGGCCTGTTGCTGTGCGAAAACCTGCCAGCGGCGCTGCGCGACGCAGTGATCGCGATCCAGCACGACCTGTTCGACCTCGGCGGCGAGCTGTGCATTCCCGGCTACCGGCTGTTGCGCGAAGCGCAGGTGGCGCGGCTGGATGCGCTGCTGGAGAAATACAACGCCGACCTGCCGCCGCTGGCCGAATTCATCCTGCCGGGCGGTGCGCGCGCGGCGGCGCTGGCGCACGTCTGCCGCACCGTCTGCCGGCGCGCCGAACGCAGCGTAGTCGCGCTCGGCCGCACCGAGGCGCTGGGCGCCGAACCGCGCCGCTACCTGAACCGGCTGTCGGACCTGCTGTTCGTCTGCGCGCGCGTGCTGAACCGCCATGCCGGCGGCAGCGACGTGCTGTGGCAGAAGGAACGCGGCGCCGATTGACGTTCAACGGCGAGCCACGTTTTCATGAATACGGGAGTATAGGAAAACTTCGCAGACACCACGCCCGGCATAGAGGCATGGCACAGGGAGTATACGAAGATACCGGCGCCGGCGGCGGCCGGCCCGGCGTCAATTGTTGTTGACCACCAGCCGCGCCTCGCCCTTGCCGAAGCGCTTCCTGATCGATGCGACGATGCCGTCGGCATCCAGCCCGTGCATCGCCAGCAGCTTGCCGGCGTCGCCGTGGTCGATGAACTGGTCCGGCAAGCCGAGCATCAACAGCGGCTGCGTAATGCCGGCCGCGGCCAGCGCCTCGGCCACCGCGGCGCCGGCACCGCCCATCAGCGCGCCCTCTTCCACCGTCACCAGCGCGTCGTGGCTGCGCGCCAGTTCCTGCACCAGCTCGGCGTCCAGCGGCTTGACGAAGCGCATGTTGACGACCGTGGCATCGAGCCGCTCGCCGGCCGCCAGCGCCGGCGCAACCATGGTGCCGAAGGCCAGGATCGCGATGCCCTTGCCCTGCCGCCGTACCTCGCCCTTGCCGAGCGGCAGCGCGGTCAGCTGCGGATCGATCGCCGCGCCGATGCCGGCGCCGCGCGGATAGCGCACCGCCGCCGGCCCCGGGTGCTGGAATGCGGTGGTCAGCATCTGCCGGCATTCGTTTTCGTCCGACGCCGCCATCACCACCATGTTCGGGATGCAGCGCAGGTACGCGAGGTCGTAGTTGCCGGCATGCGTGGCGCCGTCGGCGCCGACCAGGCCGGCGCGGTCGAGCGCGAAGGTGACGTCGAGATTCTGCAGCGCGACGTCGTGGATCAGCTGGTCGTAGGCACGCTGCAGGAAGGTCGAATAGATCGCCACCACCGGCTTCAGCCCTTCGCAGGCGAGGCCGGCGGCAAACGTCACCGCGTGCTGCTCGGCGATGCCGACGTCGTGGTAGCGCCGCGGGAAGCGCTTCTCGAACTCGACCATGCCGGAGCCCTCGCGCATCGCCGGCGTGATGCCGATCAGCCGCGTGTCGGTGGCCGCCATGTCGCACAACCAGTTGCCGAACACCTGGGTGTAGGTGGTCTTGCCGCCCGCGGCCGGCTTGATACCTTCGGCCGGATCGAACTTGCCGGGGCCGTGGTACAGCACCGGGTCGGCCTCGGCCAGCTTGTAGCCCTGCCCCTTCCTGGTCACCACGTGCAGGAATTGCGGGCCCTTCAGGCTCTTGATGTTCTGCAGCGTCGGGATCAGCGAATCGAGGTCGTGGCCGTCGATCGGGCCGATGTAGTTGAAGCCGAACTGCTCGAACATCGTGCCCGGCACCACCATGCCCTTGGCATGCTCCTCGAAGCGCTTGGCCAGCTCCAGCATCGGCGCCGGCAGCACGGTCTTGCCGACGTTCTTGGCGGCCGCGTAGAAGCGCCCCGACATCAGCCGCGCCAGATAGCGGTTCAGCGCGCCGACCGGCGGCGAGATCGACATGTCGTTGTCGTTCAGGATTACCAGCAGGTTGATGTCGGGATGCACGCCGGCGTTGTTCATCGCTTCGAACGCCATGCCGGCGGTCATCGCACCGTCGCCGATCACCGCCACCGCGTGCCGGTTCTCGCCCTTGGCGCGCGCCGCCAATGCCATGCCGAGCGCGGCCGAGATCGAGGTCGACGAATGCGCGGTGCCGAAGGTGTCGTATTCGCTTTCGCACCTGCGCGGGAAGCCGGAAATGCCGTTCAGCTGGCGCAGCGTGTGCATCTGGTCGCGGCGGCCGGTCAGGATCTTGTGCGGATAGGTCTGGTGGCCGACGTCCCAGACGATGCGGTCGTGCGGCGTGTTGAACACGTAGTGCAGCGCGATCGTCAGCTCGACCGTGCCGAGGTTGGACGACAGGTGGCCGCCGGTCTTCGATACCGAATCCAGCACGAAGGCGCGCAGCTCGTCGGCCAGCGGCTTCAGCTGCGCGCGCGGCAGGCGGCGCAGGTCCGCCGGTTGGTTGATGTGGTTCAGCAATTCCATATCGAAGAGTGTGCTTGTCCTTGCAGTGGGCGCCGGCTGCTCGCTTGCCGCCTAGGCGCGGCGCTGGACGATCAGGTCCGCCAGTTCGCGCAGCCGACGCGCCTCCGGGCCGAACGGCGCCAGCGCCGCCTGCGCTTCCTCGCGCAGGCGCCCGGCCAGCGCGCGCGCTTCATCCAGCCCGAGCAGCGACACGTAGGTCGGCTTGTTGTCGGCCGCATCCTTGCCGGCAGTCTTGCCCAGCGTGGCCGAATCGGCGCTGGCGTCCAGCACGTCGTCGACCACCTGGAACGCCAGTCCGACCGCCTGCGCATACGCATCCAGCGCCGCCAGCCTGGCCGCGTCGGCGCCGCCGCACAGCGCTCCCAGCCGTACCGACGCCTGCAGCAGCGCGCCGGTCTTCAGCCGGTGCATGCGTTCCAGCTCGGCCTGCGACAGCCGCCGGCCGACGCTGCCGAGGTCGATCGCCTGGCCGCCGCACATGCCGGTGGCGCCGGCCGCCTCGGCCAGCGTCTTCAGCATCTGCAGCCGGCGCGCGCCGTCGATGCCGTCGCCATCGTCGCCATCCGCCAGCACCAGAAAGGCCTGCGCCTGCAGCGCGTCGCCGGCCAAGAGCGCGGTCGCCTCGTCGAACTGCCTGTGCACGGTCGGCTTGCCGCGCCGCAGCGCATCGTCGTCCATGCACGGCATGTCGTCGTGCACCAGCGAATACGCGTGGATCATTTCCACCGCCGCCGCGCAGCGCGCCAGTGCCGGCGCCGGGGCGTCGAACAGCGCGCCGGCGGCGAACACCAGTAGCGGCCGCACGCGCTTGCCGCCGTCCAGCACCGCGTAGCGCATCGCCTGGCACAGCCGCGCCGGCGCCGCCTCGCCAGGCAGCAGGGCATCCAGCGCATCTTCCATGCGCGCCTGCACCCGCGCCGCCCAGGCGCCGAAGGTGGCCTCGTCCGCCATGTCAGCCGCCAGCGCCGCCGTCATGCTTCGTTCCCGGCGTCGGTATCGGTAAAGGGTTTCAGCATGCCGCCTTCCAGCACCTTGACCTGCTGCTCGACCTTTTCCAGCTGTTCGGCGCAATAGCGCACCAGTTCGGACCCGCGCCGGTAGGCCGCCACCGAGGATTCCAGCGGCAGTTCGCCGGCCTCCATGCTGGCGATCAATTGTTCCAGCTCGGCCATCGCCAGTTCGAACGAGGCGGGCAGATCGGCCGGGGCGGGTTTCTTGGGCATGGCGGTCATATGAACAGTTTAGCCAGCTATTTTAGTCGATAGCGGATGTTCGGGCCGCGCTTGCGCCGGCGCAAGCCGGCACTCCGGCGCCCCGGCAGGGAGAGTACCCCGCTACGGTATAATGGCCGGCTCAGTCCAAAATCTCCTTTTCATCTCGTTGAACTCAGGTTTTTGCGGATTCTTTCTCTCTTAGGTTGGTGCAAATTAATTTGGGGGTGGAGATGTCCGATCTGGCTGGCATCGACAAACTGGCGCGTTCCGACGCGCAACTTCCGGTCAACGTCTATTTCGATCAAGCGCTGTACCAGCGCGAACTCCAGCAACTGTTCCGCCACGGGCCGCGCTACGTCGGCCACGAACTGATGGTGCCCGAGCTCGGCGACTACGCGACGCTGCCGTGGGAGGACGAGGGCCGCATGCTGGTCCGCAACGCCGGCGGCATCGAGCTGCTGTCCAACGTCTGCCGCCACCGGCAGGCGAAAATGCTCAACGGCCGCGGCAACAGCCGCAACATCGTCTGCCCGCTGCATCGCTGGACCTACGACCTGCAGGGCGAACTGATCGGTGCGCCGCACTTCGAGGCGACGCCGTGCGTGAAGCTGTCGTCGACGCCGCTGCAGAGCTGGAACGGCCTGCTGTTCGAGCAGAACGGCGTCGACATCGTGCGCAAGCTGGACAAGCTGTCGGTGGCGCGCGACCTCGATTTTTCCGGCTATATGTTCGACCACGCCGAAATCCACCAGTGCGACTACAACTGGAAGACCTTCATCGAGGTCTACCTGGAGGATTACCACGTCGAGCCGTTCCACCCGGGGCTGGGCGGCTTCGTCGATTGCTCGGCGCTGCGCTGGGAATTCGGCGCCGACTACAGCGTGCAGACGGTCGGCGTCAACCACCAGCTGGCGCGCCCCGGCTCGGCCAAGTACCGCCAATGGCAGGAACAGCTGCTGCGCTACCGCAACGGCGAAATGCCGCCGTACGGCGCGATCTGGCTGACGCTGTTCCCGAACATCATGGTCGAGTGGTACCCGCACGTGCTGGTGGTGTCGACACTGTGGCCAAACGGCCCGCAGAGCACCACCAACGTGGTCGAGTTCTACTACCCGGAGGAAATCGTACTGTTCGAGCGCGAACTGATCGATGCCGAGCGCGCCGCCTACATGGAAACCTGCATCGAGGACGACGAGATCGCGCTGCGCATGGACGCCGGCCGCCGCATCCTGATGATGCGCGGCGAAAACGAGGTCGGTCCCTACCAGTCGCCGATGGAAGACGGCATGCAGCACTTCCATGAATGGTACCGGGAGCAGAACCTGCTGTAGACACCAACTCGTTGCCTCTATCGGGAGTATGGCCCAAAATCGCCCTACTCCGCGGAACTGGCGCGCGGCCTTGAAAATACCGCGCCCAGTATATTGAACATTCGCGAAACCTCCTCCTTTCCTCCCACCCTTTCCCGTTCATGCAATCCTTGTGGATGCTGGCCGCCAGTTTCTTGTTCGCGCTGATGGGCGTGTGCGTGAAGCTGGCTGCCGACAGTTTTTCGACTTCCGAGATCGTGCTGGTGCGCGGCGTGATCGGCATGCTGTTCGTCGGCGCGCTGATACGCCTGCGCGGCGGCACGCTGAAGACGCCGCTGGCGCGCCATCACCTGTGGCGCGGCGCGGTCGGCGTGGCGGCGTTGTGGATGTGGTTCTACTCGATCTCGCTGCTGCCGCTGGCGACCGCGGTGACGCTGAACTACATGTCGCCGATCTGGATCGCCGTCATCGTGTTCGGGCTGGGGTGGTGGCGCGGCCGCGCCGGCGCCGACTGGCGGCTGGCGGCGGCAATCGCGCTCGGCTTCGGCGGCGTCGCAATGCTGTTGCAGCCGAGCCTGCAGCGTGGCCAGGGACTGGGCGCGGCGATGGCGCTGGCGTCCGGCGTGCTGGCGGCGCTGGCTTACCTGGCGGTGCGGCGCCTGGGGCAGATGGGCGAGCCGGAATACCGGGTGGTGTTCTATTTCTCACTGACCGGCGCCATTGCCGGCCTGGCCGGCGCGCTGTGGCTGGAGCCGCACGCCAGCCACGGCTGGCGCCTGCCGGACGTGCGCGACGCGCTGCTGCTGGCGGCGATCGGCATCACCGCCACCAGCGCGCAAATGGCGATGACGCGCGCCTACCGGCTCGGCAATACGCTGTTGACCGCCAACCTGCAGTACACCGGCATCGTGTTTTCCAGCCTGTTCGGCGTGCTGATCTGGCACGATGCGCTGGGGCCGGCCGGCTGGCTGGGAATCGCCGCAATCCTGGTCAGCGGCATCGCGGCGACGTTCTACAATGTCCGCGGAACGCCGCCGAAGCCGGTGGCGGCGCGCTTCTCCCCCTCACTGAAGGAAACGCCATGAACGACAGGACCGACGGCCACGCCACGCTGATCGCCGCCAGCGAACTGGCGCCGCATCTGGACGACCCGCGCTGGGTCGTGTTCGACTGCCGCCACGACCTGGCCGACGTCGCTGCCGGCGAGCGCGCCTATGCGGCCGGCCACATTGCCGGCGCGCGCTTCCTGCACCTGGACCGCGACCTGTCGGACCACGCGCCGGACGCCAACGGCGTGTTCCGCGGCCGCCATCCGCTGCCGCAGCGCGCGGCGCTACTGGAAACGCTGCGCGCCGCCGGCGTCGGCGACGACACCCAGGTGGTTGCCTACGATGCCCACGGCGGCATGTTCGCGGCA
>JBAUJK010000200.1:0-8618 GCA_049683695.1 Burkholderiaceae bacterium | reverse complement strand
GCCGCGCGCCGCACCGGCGCCAGGCCGGCCAGCGCCGCCTGCATTGCGTCGGCGCCGATTTCCAGCGCCGCCACGCTGGCGGCCTGCAGGCGGTCGAAGCGCGCAGTGTATTCGAGCACCGCGGCATCGCCGCGCTGCCGCACGTCGGCCAGGATGGCGGCGGCGGCGCCGTCGATCGCCGCATCCTCGCCGGCCTCGAACGCCAGCAGTGCGCGCAGTTGCGCGTCGAAATCCGGCTGCGCCGCATCGAGCCTGCGTATCGTGATCGTCACCGCTATTGCCCTCCGTCGCCGGCACCGGCATGGCGCCGCGCCACTGCCTGTTCGAATACGTCGAGGATCGGCCGCAGCCGCTCGCGCTTCATCTTCAGCGCCGCCTGGTTGACGATCAGGCGCGCCGAAATGTCCATGATGTGCTCGACCTCGACCAGATGGTTGGCGCGCAGCGTGCTGCCGGTCGACACCAGGTCGACGATGGCGTCGGCCAGTCCGACCAGCGGCCCCAGCTCCATCGAGCCGTACAGCTTGATCAGGTCGACGTGCACGCCCTTGGCGGCGAAATGGTCGCGCGCGCAGCTGACGTACTTGGTCACCACGCGCAGCCGCGCGCCCTGGCGCACCGCGCTGGCGTAGTCGAAGCCGGCCGGCACCGCCACCGACAGCCGGCACTTGGCGATTTCGAGATCGATCGGCTGGTACAACCCTTCGCCGCCGTGCTCCAGCAGCACGTCCTTGCCGGCCACGCCGAAGTCGGCGGCGCCGTACTGCACGTAGGTCGGTACGTCGGACGCTCGCACGATCACCACCCGCAGCTGGGCGTCGTTGGTGGCGAGGATCAGCTTGCGCGATTTCTCCGGGTCTTCCAGCACGCGGATGCCGGCCGCCTCCAGCATCGGCAGCGTTTCCTCGAAGATGCGCCCCTTGGACAGCGCCAGCGTCAGCTGCCGGCAATCGTTTGCATCGTGTCCGTTCATCGGATCCTTTCGATATCGGCGCCGACCGCCGCCAGCTTGACTTCCATGCGGTCGTAGCCGCGATCCAGATGATAAATCCGTTCGATCAGCGTCTGGCCCTGCGCCGCCAGGCCGGCGATTACCAGCGACGCCGACGCCCGCAGGTCGGTCGCCATCACCGGCGCGCCGAGCAGCTGCGGCACGCCGGTGACGATCGCGGTATTGCCCTCGATCGCGATGTGCGCGCCGAGCCGGTTCATCTCCTGCACGTGCATGAAGCGATTCTCGAAAATCGTTTCGGTGACGTGGCTGCTGCCTTCGGCGATCGCGTTGACCGCCATGAACTGCGCCTGCATGTCGGTCGGAAAGCCGGGGTATTCGGTGGTGCGGAAGCTCACCGCCTTCGGCCGCGCCGCCATCTGCACCCGGATCCAGTCGTCGCCGGAGGTCAGGATCACGCCGGTCTCGCGCAGCTTGTCGAGCGCGGCGTCGAGCGTGTCGGGCCGGGTGTCGGTCAGCGTGACGTCGCCGCCGGCGGCTGCCACCGCGCACAGGAAGGTGCCGGTCTCGATGCGGTCCGGGATCACCGTGTGCTCGGCGCCGTGCAGCTTGTCGACCCCCTGGATCACCAGCAGGTCGGTGTTGATGCCGTCGATCTTGGCGCCCATCGCCACCAGCAGGTTGGCCAGGTCGGTGACTTCCGGCTCGCGCGCGGCATTGGCCAGGATGGTCTCTCCTTCGGCCAGCGTGGCCGCCATCAGCAGGTTTTCGGTGCCGGTGACGGTGATCATGTCGGTGACGATGCGCGCGCCCTTCAGGCGCTTGGCCTTGGCATGGATGTAGCCGGCCTCGATCTGGATCTCGGCGCCCATCGCCTGCAGACCGCGGATATGCTGGTCGACCGGGCGCGAGCCGATCGCGCAGCCGCCCGGCAGCGACACCCGCGCCTCGCCGAAGCGCGCCAGCAGCGGCCCCAGCACCAGGATCGCGGCGCGCATGGTCTTCACCATGTCGTACGGTGCTTCCGGTCGGTCGACGGCGGCGCCGCACAGCGTCACGCCGTCGCCGTCCTGCTCGATCTGCATGCCCATCTGGCGCAGCAGCTTCTGCATCGTGGCGACGTCGTGCAGGCGCGGCACGTTGGCCAGTCGCAGGCTGTCGGCGGTCAAAAGGCCGGCGCACAGGATCGGCAGCGCCGCGTTCTTGGCGCCGGAAATGGCGATCTCGCCGGCCAGCCGGCGGCCGCCGCGTATCAGGAGTTTGTCCATCCGCTTGTCTTGCTTTCCCGGTTCGGTGGTCAGGCGCGCGGCTGTCCGGCCGCGAATTCTTCCGGCGTCAGCGTCTTCATCGACAGCGCGTGAATCTCCTCGCGCATGCGGTCGCCAAGCGCCGCGTACACCAGCTGGTGGCGCTGCACCATGCGCTTGCCGACGAATTCCGGCGACACGATCAGCGCCTGGAAATGCTGGCCGTCGCCATCCACTTCGAGGTGGGTGCAGTGGAGGCCGCCGTCGAGGTAGCTCTTGATCAGCTCGGGGGTGGTTGCCATGGTGTCGGACCCTCAAAAAAATGGGCGCCGCCGGCGGGCGGCAAAAAAATCAGTGGCGCAGCTTGTAGCCGCTTTTCAGCAGAGCCATCGCAAACGCGGCAACCGCGACGAAGAAGCAGGCGACCACCGCGAAGCTGAGCGCCGGCGCGACGTCGGACTGGCCGAAGAAGCCGTAGCGGAAGCCGTCGATCATGTAGAAGAACGGATTGAAGCGCGACACGCCCTGCCAGAACGCCGGCAGCGAATGGATCGAGTAGAACACGCCGGACAGAAAGGTCAGCGGCATGATCAGGAAATTCTGGAACGCCGCCAGCTGGTCGAACTTGTCGGCCCAGATGCCGGCGATCAGCCCCAGCGTGCCGAGGATCGCCGCGCCCAACAGCGCAAAGGCCACGATCCACCAGGGCGCGACGAAGTGCAGGCCGACGAACCAGGCGGTGATCGCGAACACGCCGCTGCCGACCATCACGCCGCGCAGCACGGCGGCGCCGACGTAGGCGCCGAACAGTTCGCGGTGCGACAGCGGCGGCAGCAGCACGAACACCAGGTTGCCGGTGATCTTGGACTGGATCAGCGACGACGAACTGTTGGCGAACGCGTTCTGCAGCACGCTCATCATGATCAGGCCGGGCACCAGGAACGCGGTGTACTTGACGCCCGGATACACGTGCACGTGGTCTTCCAGCACGTGGCCGAAGATCAGCAGGTACAGCATCGCGGTCAGCACCGGCGCCGCCACCGTCTGCGCCGCCACCTTCCAGAAGCGCAGCACTTCCTTGTAGAACAGGGTCTGGAAGCCGATCATCGGACCCATCATTTCTCGCTCTCCATGATCTGGATGAAGACGTCTTCCAGATCGGCCTGCTGCAACTGCATGTCCTCGATGACCGCGCCGCTCTGGCGCAGCTTGGCCAGGATCGGTTCGACCTCGGCATAGTCGGTCACGCGCAGCGTGTATTGATGGCCGCCCAGCAACTGGTCCGGATGCGACACCAGCGGCTTCAGCGCATCCGGCAGGCTGCCGGACGCCAGTTGCAGCACCAGCTGCGAGCCGGAGATGCGGTGGATCAGGTTGGCGGTCGAATCCAGCGCCACCAGCTTGCCGGCCTTCAGCATCGCGATGCGGTTGCACAGTGCCTGCGCCTCTTCCAGGTAGTGCGTGGTCAGCACCACCGTATGGCCTTCGCGGTTCAGGCGCGCGATGAATTTCCACAGCGTCTGGCGCAGTTCGACATCGACGCCGGCGGTCGGCTCGTCCAGCACGATCACCGGCGGCTTGTGCACCAGCGCCTGCGCCACCAGCACGCGCCGCTTCATGCCGCCGGACAGCGCGCGCATGTTGGCATTGGCCTTGTTGGTCAGGTCGAGGTGGTGCATCACCTCGTCGATCCAGTCGTCGTTGCGCTTCAGGCCGAAGTAACCCGACTGCAACCGCAGCGTCTCGCGCACCGTGAAGAACGGGTCGAACACCAGTTCCTGCGGCACCACGCCGAGCAGCCGGCGGGCGGCGCGGTAGTCGGTCACCACGTCGTGCCCGTGTACCGTCACGCGACCGGAATCGGCACGGTTCAGGCCGGCCAGAATCGAGATCAGCGTGGTCTTGCCGGCGCCGTTCGGGCCCAGGAGGCCAAAGAATTCGCCCTCGTCGACCGTCAGCGACACGCCGCCCAGCGCGCGCAGCGAGCGGTAATGTTTTTTGACATCGGTGATCTGAATGGCAGCCATCGGCCTGACGCAAAGAAGGAGCGCTTGCCGCCCGCGCGCGACGCCCGATGCGTGCTTGCGGCGGCAAGGGAAAGCTTTTGATTATAGGGGATTTCCGCCCCGCCAGCCGGGGCGCCGGCGGCGCGGGCGGCCGATCAGGCCGCGGCGGACGGGCTCAGCAGCGTGTCGACGCCGTACAGCTGGGACAGGCTGTGCAGGTTCGGCGGCAGGCGGCCGAAGTCGAGTTCGGCGCCGCGCGCCTGGGCGGCGCGCCGCCAGGCCAGCAGCAGCGCGACGGCGGCCGAATCGACCGCGACCACGTGCGACAGGTCGATCGTCGTCTGGCCGCCGGCGATCGCGCGCAGTCCGGCCTGCAGCACGGTCTTGGCGTTATGCAGCGTCAGCGATGACGGCGGCTTGAACATGGCGGTGCTCAGGACGGCGCCTTGACGCTCTTGGTGGCGCCGCTGGCGAGCCGCTGGTTGCGCTCGGACAGCGTCTTGATCAGGCCATCGATGCCGCCCTTGCCGATCTCGGTGGCGAAATTGCCCTTGTAGGTCTGCACCAGCCAGGCCCCGAGCACGTTGACGTCGTAGATTTTCCAGCCGCCCGGCAGCTTTTCCAGCCGGTAGTTGAGCTGGATCGGGTCGCCGCGCGACTGCAGCACCTGCGACTGCACCTCGACCTCGGTGTCTTCGGGGCTGGCGCGCAGCGGCCGGAACTGGATCTTCTGGTCGCGCACCTGCGCCAGCGCGCCGGAATAGGTGTACTTCAGCAGGTCGCGGAATTCGGCGGTCAACTGCTTTTTCTGTTCCGGCGTCGCTTCGCGCCAGTAGCGGCCGGCGGCCAGCGAGGTCATGCGCTCGAAATCGACATAGGGCATCACCTTTTCCTCGACCAGCTGCAGGATGCGCTGCTGGTCGCCGCTCTGGATCTGCTTGTCGTTCTTGGCGGTATCCAGCACGTCCATGCTGATGCGCTTGACCAGCGCATCGGGCGCCTCGTCGGCGGCACGGGCGGCGCCGGCGAAGGCCAGCACGCTGCCGGCCAGCAGTACGGCGATGAATTGATACAGCTTCTTCATGGTTCTCCGATCCGATGATTGGGAGGCAATTAGTTGCCACCCGGTTTCGATTGGACGGCGGATTCCGGGGCCGGTTCCGGCTCGTCCCGGTATTCGTCGTCCGACCACGGGCCGCCGCGGTCGCGCACCTGGCCGGCGCGCCGCTGCAGGTAGGCATCGCGCACGAAGGCGTAGCGGTCCAGCGCCACGTCTTCCAGCAGATTCGACGCGTTCAGCACCGACGCCCGCTGATCGACCACGCGCACCGCGGCGCCAACGTTGCGCCACGCCACCGGCCGCTTGTAGGTCCAGATGTTGCCGTAGATGTCGGCCGGCAACGCGACCGAATCGCGCAGCGTCGACGGGCCGAACAGCGGCAGCACCACGTACGGGCCGGAGCCGACGCCCCAGGAGCCGAGCGTCTGGCCGAAATCTTCCTGATGGCGCGTCAGCCCGGCTTCGGAGCTGATGTCGAGCACGCCGCCGAAACCGAGCACGGTATTGACCGCGACCCGCATCACGCCGGTGAAACCGCCCTCCAGATTGCCCTGCAGCAGGCTATTGATCGCGCTCCAGATGTCGCCGATGTTGCCGAAGAAATTGCCGATGCCGGTCTGCACGAACGACGGCGTGACGTCTTTGTAGACGGTGGCGGCCGGCTTCAGCGCGACTTGGTCCAGCTTGTCGTTGAAAGTGAACATCGCACGGTTGAACCCTTCCAACGGGTCGTGCGGATCGTTGGCCCCGGCGCTGGCGCAGCCGCCCAGCGCGATCGCCATCGCCAATGCTCCCAGCCGAACGGCTCGCATCATTCTGCACCACCCTTTCCTTCGCTGGCCTTGCTGAAGAGAAACTGACCAATCAGGTTCTCCAGCACGATGGCCGATTGCGTCATTGTGATCCTGTCGCCGGCCTTCAGGTTGACGGTGTCGCCGCCGGCTTCCAGTCCGATGTATTGCTCGCCCAGCAGGCCCGAGGTCAGGATCTTGGCCGACGTATCCTTCGGGAATTTGTAGCGTTCCTCCAGCTTCAGCGTCACCCGCGCGCGGAAGCTCTGGTCGTCGAAGGCGATGCTGTCGACGCGCCCGACCACGACGCCGGCGCTTTTCACCGGCGCCCTCGGCTTCAAGCCGCCGATGTTGTCGAATACCGTGGTCACGTCATAGGTACGGGCGAACGATACCGCCGACAGGTTGCCGGCCTTCAGTGCCAGAAACACCAGCGCCAGCGCTCCCAGCAGCACGAATAGCCCGACCCAGGCATCCAGTGATTTACGTTGCATTACCGCCACCTCTGAAATTGATCATTGATCGTCCCACGCCACACGTCGACCAAATTATGGGGAGTATGCCAAAAAATCGGCTTATTCCGCAGAGTTCACGTGCGGCCTTGAAAATGCTCCGCCCAGTATTTCCCGCTAACCCTGATTGAACATCAGCGCTGTCAGCAGGAAGTCGAGCCACAGCACCAGCAGCGACGCGATCACCACCGTGCGCGTAGTGGCCTGCGCCACGCCTTCCGGCGTCGCCTTCGCCTCGTAGCCTTGCCAGAGCGCGACGAAGGTGACGGCGACGCCGAACACCAGGCTCTTGATGACGCCGTTGGCGATATCCTGCCAGATGTCGACGCCGGCCTGCATCTGCGACCAGAACGCGCCCTCGTCGACGCCGATCAGGCGCACACCGACCAGGTAGCCGCCGAGGATGCCGACCGCCGAAAAGACCGCCGCCAGTACCGGCATCGCCACCACGCCGGCCCAGAAGCGCGGCGCCACCACGCGCTTGAGCGGATCGACCGCCATCAGTTCCATCGCCGCCAGCTGTTCGCCGGCCTTCATCAGGCCGATCTCGGCCGTCAGCGACGTGCCGGCGCGGCCGGCGAACAGCAGCGCGGTCACCACCGGCCCCAGTTCGCGCGTCAGCGACAGCGCCACCAGCAGGCCGAGCGCCTCTTCGGAACCGTAGCGATTCAGCGTGTAATACCCTTGCAGGCCGAGCACGAAGCCGACGAACAGGCCGGATACCGCGATGATCAGCAGCGAATGATTGCCGATGAAATGGATCTGGTCGGTCACCAGACGCGGCCGCCGCCACAGGCCGGCCGAGCCGCGCAGCACCTCGAACAGCATGCGTGCTGCGTAGCCGAGCCCCACCAGCCAGCCGCGCACGCGGGCCCCGAGCGCCGCCAACAGGTCGGTCATCATGGTTGCCGCTCCAGCCCGAGGTCGGCCGCCAGCGACCGGCCCGGATAGTGGAACGGCACCGGGCCGTCCGGCTGGGCCTGCACGAACTGCTTCACGAACGGATCGGTCGACGCCAGCATCTCGGCCGGCGTACCGTGCGCGACGATTCTGCCCTGTGACAGGAAATACACATAGTCAGCGATCGAAAACGACTTCATCACGTCGTGCGACACCAGGATCGAGGTCGAGCCGAGCGCGTCGTTGAGGCGCCGGATCAGGTTGGCGGTGACCCCCATCGAAATCGGATCGAGACCGGCGAACGGCTCGTCGTACATGATCAGCTGCGGATCGAGCGCGATCGCGCGCGCCACCGCCACGCGCCGCGCCATGCCGCCGGAAATCTCGCCCGGCTTCAGATAGGCGGCATTGCGCAGGCCGACCGCGTGCAGCTTCATCAGCACCAGGTCGCGCAGCAACTCTTCCGGCAGGTCGGTGTGCTCGCGCAGTGGAAAAGCGACGTTCTCGAATGCGGTCAAGTCGGTAAACAAGGCGCCATGCTGGAACAGCATGCCCATCTTGCGACGCAGCAGATACAGGTCGCGCGTATTCAGCGCCGCCACTTCCTGTCCGAACACTTTCAGGCTGCCCGCGCGCGCGCGCACCTGGCCGCCGATCAGGCGCAGGATCGTGGTCTTGCCGGAGCCGGAGCCGCCCATCACCGCCACGACCTTGCCGCGCGGGAAATGCATGTCCAGCCCGTCCAGGATCAGGCGATCGCCATACCCGAAACTGAGCTTGTCTATCTCGACCAGGAAAGGGGAATCCGGGGCCACGTCGCGCAAGGAAAAAAGTGAAGGCAAGAAAAATTGTGAAAGCCGCCATTATAGATGGAATGGCAGCCGCGACGTTTGGCTTCAAGCAAGTCCCGGCCTTCCATTCCGGGCAGCGGACGAGGCGCCGCCGGCGGAGGGAATACTGTGCCATCGATTCGCGCCGGGCGTTGCACCCGGCGCGCACTGCCGTGGTCAGCGCGGCAGCAGCGAACTGCCCATCAGGTATTCGTCGACCGCGCGCGCGCACTGGCGGCCTTCGCGAATCGCCCAGACCACCAGCGACTGGCCGCGCCGCATGTCGCCGGCGGCGAACACCTTGTCGACCGAAGTGCGGT
>JBAUJK010000199.1:0-3073 GCA_049683695.1 Burkholderiaceae bacterium | reverse complement strand
GGTATGATCAACCTATTCATCAGGTTGATTTCCGGTTTGGTCGATGACCTGGAAGGGGAGAATTCGATGCGTCTGACGCTGCGCCAGCTGCAGATCTTCGCGGCGGTTGCCGATGCCGGCAGCACCGCCGCCGGTGCCGACCGTGCGGCGCTGTCGCAATCGGCCGCCAGCGCCGCTATCAACGAACTGGAAGGGTTGCTGCAGGCGCGGCTGTTCGACCGCGTCGGCAAGCGGCTGGTCATCAACGACAACGGCCGCCTGCTGCTGCCGCAGGCGCGGCAGATGCTGGATGCGGCCGCCACCATCGAGCGCCAGTTCGCCGCCGCCGGCGAGGGCGGCAGCGGCCTGTGCATCGGCGCCAGCACGACGATCGGCAGCTACGTGCTGCCGGCCATCCTGGCGGCGCTGCATGGCGGCAGCGGCCGCGCCGCGCCACGCGTCGTGATCGCCAACAGCGCGGCGGTCGCCGCCGCGGTCGCCGCCTTCGAGGTCGATGCCGGCCTGATCGAAGGGCCGTGCCACGAGCCGCAAGTGGTTGCCGAACCCTGGATCGAGGATGAGCTGATCGTCGTCTGCTGGCCCGGCCATACTGTCCTCGGCGCTGGCCGCACGCGCAAGGCGACGCTGGCGGCGCTGCGTGACGCCGGCTGGCTGCTGCGCGAACCCGGCTCCGGCACGCGTGAAGCGGTCGAACACGCGCTGCTGCCGCATCTGCACCGGCTGCGGCCGGCCGGCGAATTCGGCAATTCGGAAGCGATCAAGCACGCGGCGGCGGAAGGGCTGGGGATCGCCTGCCTGTCGCGCTCGGTGGTGGCCGATCTGCTGGCCAGCGGCCGGCTGGTGGAGGTGGCGACGCCGCTGCCGCCGCTGACACGGCGGTTTTTCCTGATCCGGCAGCGCGACAAGATTCTGTCGGCGCGGCTGGCGGCTTTTTTGCAGATGTGCCGCGAGTGGGTGCCGGCGCCACGCGGCCGGCGCTCCTGAAGCGGCTCGATGCGGCCGGATGAGGAGAGCCCGAGCCGCCTCAGTGCGCCCAGAGCGACGCCAGCCCGGTGACGCAGGCCAGAAGCACCACCAGGGCGGTAGCGGCAATCACGAACGCCGACGGCGCCACCGGCGTGCCGCCGCTCACGAGGTGCCGGCGCCGCCAGCCGCCGTAGAACACCGCCGCGCCGGCCGCCAGCAGCAGCACCAGTGCCAGCGCGGTGATCGGGACTTCCTTGCTGCTCCAGCCGGCGCGCAGCGCCAGCAGCGCGTTGACCAGCACCGCCAGCCCGGTGCGGTTCCAGGCCAGCGCGGTGCGCTCGGCCTGCAGGCCGGCGTCGCGCGGTGGCAGCGCCTTGCCCATTACGCCCGCGCCACCAGCAGCGCCGCGATCACCGCCCCGATGATGAACAGCGCGGCGGCCAGCAGCGGGATCGCCATCGTCCCCGGTAGCGGACGCGCGTGGCGCATCGCGATTTCATTGGCGCGCCAGCGCTGGTAGGCCAGCCCGGAGAGCAGCGCGGCCAGCACGACGAAGGCGACCGCCAGCGCCAGCACCACTGCGTGCGAATCGAGCTTCTCGGAGAACAGGTCGAGCAGTACGCCGCCGGCCAGCAACGCCAGCGCGGTGCGGATCCAGGCGAGGAAGGTGCGTTCGTTGGCCAGCGAAAACCGGTAGTCCGGTTCCTGGCCTTCCTGCCGCCATCGTGGTTCGCGCATCGGAACTCCTTGGTTGGTCGAGTCGGGCTGCGGCCAAGCAGAACAAGGCTCGGTCATTCCGGTGCCAGCCGGAATCCAGGGGTTTTCTTGAGCACCAAACGACGCCGGATTCCGGCTGGTGCCGGCATGACGGGATCAGGCTCAGCCGGTCTCGATTGTAGCGGCGTGCCGGCTTCCAGCCTATCCGGCCAGGCTCCTAGAGATGCACCAGGATGTTGACCAACCTGCCGAACGGATCGCGCACGTAGAAGCGCCGCACGCCCCAGGGTTCGATCGCCGGCCCGTATTCGACCGCGAAGCCGGCGCGCCGCATCCGCTCCAGCGCGGCATCGAGATCGTCGACCTCGATCGACAGGTCGGGCACGGCGGTGCCGGAGCCGCCTTCGGCCGCGACGCTGACCTGCACCGTCATCTTTGCGGCGGTTCCGTAGGTGGCGAGCCAGCCATGGTCCATCAGCAGTTCCAGCCCCAGCACCTCGCCGTAGAAGCGGCGAGCAGCCGCGAGATCGGGGGTGGCGATGTTGGCGACGATGCGCTTGACTTGCATTTGATGCTCCCGGAGGTTGCAATCAGGTTCCGGCGCTGGCCTCGTCCAGCTGTGCCATGTCGTCGGTGGACAGCTTCAGCTGCGCCGAACGGATCAGGCTGTCGACCTGTTCCAGCGAGGTGGCGCTGGCGATCGGCGCCGTCACCCCTTCGCGCGCGATCAGCCAGGCCAGCGCGACCTCGGCCGGCTTGGCCTGATGCGCGTCCGCCACCGCGTCCAGCGCAGCCAGGATGCGGCGGCCGCGCTCGTTCAGGTACTTGGACACGCGCTGGCCGCGCGCCTTGCCGGCGAGGTCGGCTTCCGAGCGGTATTTGCCCGACAGGAAGCCCGACGCCAGGCTGTAGTAGGTGATCACGCCGAGGCCTTCAGTTATGCAGAGGTCGCGCAGCGCGCCTTCGTAGCCGGTGCGGTCGAACAGGTTGTATTCGGGCTGCAGCACGTCATAGCGCGGCAGGCTCTGTTCCGACGATGCGGCCAGCGCCGCGCGCAACTGCGCGGCGTCGTAGTTTGAGCAGCCGATCGCGCGCACCTTGCCGGAGCGCAGCAGTTCCTCGTACGCGCGCAGGGTTTCCTCGATCGGCGTCTCCGGATCGGGCCGGTGACTGAGGTAGAGATCGATGTAGTCGGTCTGCAGCCGCCGCAGCGAATCCTCGGCGCGGGCCGCGATCGCCGACGCCGACAGCCCCTTGCGGCCGGAGCCGCCGAGCCAGCCGACCTTGGTGATGATCACCGTCTTCGCGCGCTGGCCGGGACGCGCCCGCAGCCAGTGGCCGATGATGGTTTCCGATTCGCCGCCCTTGTTGCCCGGCACCCAGGCCGAAT
>JBAUJK010000198.1:0-1748 GCA_049683695.1 Burkholderiaceae bacterium | reverse complement strand
CGGTGGCGCCGCCCGGCTCGCTGGCCGAGCGCTGGGAGCTGGGAGCGGAAAACAAGCGCGGCACCTTCCACTTCACGTCGCACCAGCCGAACTACCTGATCGCCGCCTACAGCGCCGCACCGAACAGCGCGCCGTACCGGCCGTTCCGGCCGCTGCTGCCGGACGCCACGCTGTCCAACGCCGAACTGCAGTTCCAGCTCGGCTTCAAGCTGAAGCTGCTGGAAAATCCATACGGTGGCCCGCTCGACCTATGGTTCGGCTATACCCAGCAAAGCTTCTGGCAGGCTGGCAACCACGCCGCCTCCAGTCCGTTCCGCGAAACCAATTACCAGCCTGAGCTGATGGCGGTGCTGCCGGTCGATTTCCCGGTCCTGGGCCTGCGCGCGCGCTTCGTCAATGTTGGCCTGGTGCACCAGTCCAACGGCCAGGCGTCGACGCTATCGCGCAGCTGGAACCGGGTGTATGCGCAGCTCGGGATGGAGCGCGGCGCTTTCACGCTGTTGGCGCGTGTCTGGCACCGGCTGCCGGAAGCAGCCGACGATGACGACAATCCGCGCATCACCGACTACATGGGACACGGCGACCTGGCGGCCACCTGGCGCTGGCACGGGCACGAGTTTTCGACGCTCGGCCGCTACAACTTCGCCAGCCACAAGGGTGGCCTGCAGCTCGGTTGGGCCTTCCCGCTGACCGAGCGGCTGAAGGGCTACGTCCAGTATTTCGCCGGCTACGGCCAGAGCCTGATCGACTACGATTATTCCCAGCACACGCTCGGCGTGGGCCTGCTGATCAGCTACTGACGGCGCCCGATTTTTTGGATACTCCTAGGCATGGCTTCCCAAGCCTGGCGTAGATGCTTGGAAATTTGCATATACTCCCGGAGTGGTGTTACGGCAGGATGTCGTCGGCGGTCTGCGGGTCGAGGAATTTGTCGTAGAACTTCGGCACGTAGGACTGGAAGCGTGCCAGCAGCTTCTGCGGATCGGCTTCGTGCATCAGGAACGCCGCCTGGTTGGCGCGCAGGAAGCCTTGGTCGACCTGATGCCGCAGGAAGGCGATCAGGCCGTCGTAAAAGCCGTTCACGTTCAACAGCCCGATCGGCTTGTCGTGCAGGCCGAGCTGGAACCAGGTAAACACCTCGAACAATTCCTCCAGCGTGCCGACACCGCCCGGCATCGCGATGAAGCCGGACGACAGTTCCGCCATCAGCGCCTTGCGCTCGTGCATGTCCTTGACGATGTGCAGCTTGGTCAGGCCGACGTGGCCGATTTCCTTGTTCATCAGCGCCTTCGGGATGACGCCGGTGGCTTCGCCGCCCAGGCGCATCACTTCGGTGGCGATCACGCCCATCAGGCCGATGTTGCCGCCGCCGTAGACCAGCGCGATGTCGTTGGCGACCATGCCGCGCGCCAGTTCGCGCGCCGCATCGGCGTAGGCGGGAGTGGCGCCGACCGCGGAGCCGCAATAGATACAGATCGATTTCATCGAGGGTTCACCGATTCGAAACGGAGTGAAATGGATGGGTGGCGCCGCTGCTGTCGGCACTCGGCCGGACGCCGCCACGGGGTTTTCGTAAAATGCTGTCATTCTAGCGAATGTCGCCGCTGCGCTCCGCTGCCGCGTGCCACAGGGCGCCGGCGGCCTGCGACACTTGCGCGCCGATCATCGATTCCTTCCAGCCATGCCGTTACGCCTTGCCTTCCTGCTTTTCCCGTGGCTGCTGCTCTGCCTGGCTGGCAGCGCCGCGG
>JBAUJK010000197.1:0-8990 GCA_049683695.1 Burkholderiaceae bacterium | reverse complement strand
CGAGAATTTCTTTTCCTCGTAGCTCGGCGCAATCCCGGCCACGTCCGGCATGATCCAGATCTGCAGCAGGTGCACGCCTTCGGTCTGCGAATGGTTGAATTCCGAATGCATGACGCCGCGCCCGGCGCTCATGCGCTGCACGTCGCCGGGACGGATCACGCTGCCGCTGCCCATGCTGTCCTTGTGCTCCAGTTCGCCTTCCAGCACGTAGGTGATGATTTCCATGTCGCGGTGGCCGTGGGTACCGAAACCCTGGCCGGGCGCGATGCGGTCGTCGTTGATCACGCGCAAGGGTCCGAAGCCCATGTGCGCCGGATCGTAGTAATCGGCGAAGGAAAAACTGTGCCAGGAATCCAGCCAGCCATGCTGCGCGTGGCCGCGTTCGTTGGCCTTTCTGAGTTCGATCATTGCATGCTCCCGCTTGCGCTATATTGCGATGTTTTCCACTATAAGCCGTGCCGCCCTCCGGCAACAGCCCGGAAATCTCGATGCTTCATTGCGGGATTCTGGATGGTTGCCGCAGCCGGCCTTGCCCGATGTCCACCCCGTCCTATGTCGGCCGTTTCGCGCCCTCGCCCAGCGGCCCGCTGCACGCCGGCTCGCTGGTGGCGGCGCTGGCCAGCTATCTGGATGCGCGCGCGCACGGCGGCCGCTGGCTGATCCGCATCGAAGACCTCGACACGCCGCGCAACGTCGCCGGCGCCGCCGACGGCATCGTGCACACGCTGGCCGCGTTCGGCATGGAAAGCGACGGCGAAGTGGTCTGGCAAAGCCGGCGCCACGCGCTGTACGAGGCGGCGCTGGCGCAACTGGCGCCGCGCGTCTATCCGTGCGGCTGCAGCCGGCGCGAGATCGCCGATTCGATCACCGGCACCCGGCGCGGCAGCGACGGCGCCACGATCTATCCGGGCACCTGCCGGACCGGCCTCGCGCCCGGCAAGGCGGCGCGCGCCTGGCGCCTGCGGGCGCCGGATGCCGGCGATCCTGGCGACTGCATCGGCTTCGACGACCGCTGGCAGGGGCCGCTGCGGCAATGCCTGTCACAGGAAGTCGGCGACTTCGTGCTGAAGCGCGCCGACGGCATCTGGGCCTACCAGCTGGCGGTGGTGGTCGACGATGGCGCGCAAGGGATCACGCACGTGGTGCGCGGCGCCGACCTGCTGGATTCGACCGCGCGCCAGATCTACCTGCAGCGCCTGCTCGGCCTGCCGACGCCGCGCTACCTGCACCTGCCGCTGGTGCGCAGCGCCGGCGGCGACAAGCTGTCGAAGCAGACCGGTGCCGCGCCGCTGGACGGCACCAGGCCGCTGCGCGAATTGCAGCAGGCGGCGCATTTTCTCGGCTTGCGGATGGCGCCGGTGGCGTCGCTGAATGAATTCTGGCGGTGCGCGCCCGCCGCCTGGGGTGAGCGGCTGGCGACGCTGGGACGGAAGTAGAAACGGGATGCCGCCGGACACATTCCGGCGACGGCGGGATCAGCGCTTCGGCGCGCCACCCAGCAAGGCGGCGATGCGGGTCTTCTGCGCCTTGGCCGGTTTGATCGCCGGTTCGGCAGTGTTGGCCGCGGTCGGCTGCACTTCCGGCTCGTAGGGCTTCAGGAACCAGGGATCGATCTTTTCCTTGCGCGGTGGACGGGCGCTGCGTTCCGGCGCCGACGACCGCGTTGCCGCGGGTCCGTGCGCGTGGCCGCGCCCGTGCCGGCCCTCACCGTAGGAATGGCGCTCGGCCGCCGACGCCGGGCGCGGCACGAAGCCGGACAGGTCGCCGGGCGAAAACTTGCGCTTGATCAGCTTCTCGATGTCGGCCAGCAGCCGCTCGTCCTTCTCCGAATACAGCGAGATGGCGTCGCCGGTGGCGCCGGCGCGGCCGGTGCGGCCGATGCGGTGCACATAATCTTCGGCGTGGTACGGCAGGTCGAAGTTGATCACGCACGGCAGTTCGGCGATATCCAGTCCGCGCGCGGCGACGTCGGTGGCCACCAGCACGTCGACCTGGCCGTGCTTGAAGGCGTCCAGCGCCGCCATCCGCTCGGCCTGCGACTTGTCGCCGTGGATTGCGGTGGCCTTCACGCCTTCCTGCTCCAGCTGGCGCGCCAGCCGCGACGCACCGATCTTGGTGTTGGAAAACACCAGCACCTGCTTCAGGTCGCGGCCGCGGATCAGGTGCGCGACAGCATCGCGCTTGGCCGCTTCGTCGACCTTGTACACCACCTGCGTGACGTTGTCGGCGGTGGCGTTGCTGCGCGCCACCTCGATCGTTACCGGCTGATTCAGAAAGCTGGCCGCCAGCTTCTTGATCTCGGGCGAGAAGGTGGCCGAGAACATCAGGTTCTGGCGCGACTTCGGCAGCAGGTTGATGATGCGCTGCAGATCGGGCAGGAAGCCCATATCGAGCATGCGGTCGGCTTCGTCCATCACGAAGATCTGCGTCTGCGACAGATTCAGCGTCTTTTGCTGCACGTGGTCGAGGAGGCGCCCTGGCGTTGCGATCAGGATTTCGACGCCGGCGCGCAGCGCGGCGGTCTGCGGCGCCATGTCCATGCCGCCGAACACCACGGTCGAGCGCAGCGGCGTATGGCGAGAATAATTCTTCACGTTGTCCGCCACCTGGTCGGCCAGCTCGCGCGTCGGCGTCAGGATCAGCGCCCGCACCGGGTGGCGCGCCGGCGACGCGCTGGTGTTGGCCTGCGGCAGCAGACGCTGGATGATCGGCAGCGAAAAGCCGGCGGTCTTGCCGGTGCCGGTCTGCGCCGCGCCCATCACGTCGCGCCCCTGCAGCACCACCGGAATCGCCTGCGACTGGATCGGCGTCGGGTGGACGTAGCCCTGGTCGGCGAGCGCGCGCAGGATATCCGGCGAAAGGCCGAAATCCTCGAAGCGGGTGACGGGTGCGGCGGAAGCAGGAGCAAGGGAAGCGGCGGACGAATGATCGGACATGATGTTTGGGACGGGTGGCGCGTGTAGTACGCGAAGCGGCGGCCGTTGCCGGCCGTTCGCGTTTCCGGGCGGCTCAGGCAGCGGCGCGCCGCATTTTCTTCAAAAAACGGCGTTGCGATTGGTTTGCATATCGGATTTTACTCGGGTTACCGGTAGCAGGCCGGAAATGCCCGCCAAAACGCCACACCGCCGCAAGCCGGCGGGCCGTTGTACTGCCCTGAAGAGGCCGGCCACCCGGGCGGTTGAATGCAGTTCAATGCCTTTGTCACAATGAATTATTTAACATAAACTCTGCGGACCGGGCCATTTTGCCCATTCCCAGAGGAGAACCGCGTGACTGTTTCCAGCATCGTCCGGCTCGCTTCCGTCTGCGCCGTCCTGGCGCTTGCCGCCTGCCACCAGAACGCCCCCAAGCCGAAGGCGGGCGATCCTCCTGCCGCCGCAGCCGATCCCTACGACATCAGCAAGATGGACCTGAAGACGCCGCCGGCGAAGGTGACCTCGGAACGCCACACCGGTCCGTTCGCCGAAGGCAGCGCACTGTCCACGGTGCCGGAACTGAAGCCGCTCGATCCGGCACCGGTGAAGACGATCCGACTCGACACCACGCACAAGATCATCGAAATCGCGCCTGGCGTGAAATTCAGCGCCTGGACCTTTGGCGATCAGGTACCGGGGCCGACCATCCGCGCACGCGTCGGCGACCGCATCAAGTTCAGCATGACCAACCGCAGCGATGAAGTGATGCCGGGCGTGCAGTTCGTCGCCGCGCCGATGATGCACTCGATGGACTTCCATGCGGCGATGGTGTCGCCGCAAGACAAGTACCGCTCGATCGCGCCGGGCCAGACCATCGAATTCGAATTCACGGTCCATTACCCGGGCGTGTTCATGTTCCACTGCGGCACGCCGATGGTGCTTGAGCACATCGCCTCCGGCATGTACGGCGCACTGATCGTCGAGCCGAAGAACGGCTATCCGACCAAGGCCGACCGCGAATACGTGGTGGTACAGAGCGAGTTCTACGTCAAGCCCGATCCGCAGAACCGCAAGGTCGACGGCCAGCCGCTGTACGTGCTGGATAGCGACAACCTGAAGAAGGCGGTCGCCAGCTATACCACCTTCAACGGCGTCCACAACGGCATGGTGAAGAAGCCGCTGCCGGCCAAGCCGGGCGAACGGGTGCGACTGTACGTGCTCAACGCCGGCCCCAGCAAGACATCGAGCTTTCACGTGGTCGGCGCCATCTTCGATCGGGTCTGGATGGACGGCAACCCGGACAACCAGTTCCGCGGCATGCAAACGGTGCTGCTCGGTTCGTCGTCCGGCGCGATCGTCGAATTCGTGATTCCGGAGCCCGGCCAGTACATCATGGTCGACCACCACTTCGCCAATGCATCGCAGGGTGCGATCGGCCTGGTCGACGCCGGCGAAATGAAGCCGGAAGAAAAGAACGACCTCGAGCACCACAACATGCCAGCCACCGCCACCCCGGACGACCCGGCAGCAGTCGCGGGCAAGCTCGATTTCGAGAGCAAGTGCCTGGCCTGCCATTCGATTGGGCGCGGCAAGAAGCTCGGCCCCGACCTGCTCGGCGTGACCAAGCTGCGCAGCGATGAATGGCTGCGCAAATGGCTGAAGACGCCGGAAAAGATGCTGGAAACCGACGCCGACGCCAAAGCGCTGCTGAAGGAGTACAACAACATTCCGATGCCGAACCAGAATCTGACCGACAAGGAGATCGACCAGTACATGAAGTACTTCCACTGGGTCGACGCTCAGCCGGAAGGCACGATCCACAGCGGCGCCGGCAGCCACTGATATGCGTGCCATCGCCGCTGCACTGGCCTTGTCGGCAACCCTGTACGCGGGCGCGGCCGGCGCCTGCGGCCATTGCGTGGAGGACAAGGTGGCGTCGGTGTACGACTATGCAGTCGCGCAACGTGCCTTCAGCCAGAAGCAGCAGGTCGCCTTCTTCGGCATCGACGGTCCGCTGGTGGTCAACGACGACTCACGGCGCGCGCTGGATGGCGTGGCGCGCGGCATTGCCGGCGTCGATGCCGCCAGCCTGCGCGTGTCGCTGGATACGGCGTCGCTGTCGATCGCCTTCGATCCGCGCCGCACCGGCTTCGCCGCGCTGCAAAAAGCGTTGGAAAAGCGGCTGGCCAGCCGCCAGCTGACGCTGTTGCCGATGCGGGTGATGGATGCGCCGGCGACGCTGAAGGCGGCACCGAAGTAGTCGCGGATGCGGAGCCCTTCGAAGGCGCCAGCAAAAACGCAGCCGAATGGCTGCGTTTTTTTACCGCCGACACTACGGTGCGCCGTGCCAGCTTACCGAGGCATTCTGCTTATCCCTGGAGTATGCGCGAAATTCGCAGGCAACACACCCGACATAGCACCCCCATACCGGGAGTATATGCTCCAGTACGGGGCGCGTCGCCGCCCGGGGGCAAGCGCCGGCTCAGTTCAGCGCGGCGCCGACTCCCATCGGCGCCGGCGTGATGTTGACGATCAGCGAAAACAGCTTGTCGAAGTTGCCCTTCAGTTCGACGCCGGTCAGCGGCTCGCGGTTGCTGGCGAAGACCGTCTCGATTTCCTTCCAGTCTTCCGGCTGCAGGAAGCGCGCCGCCGCCGGCAGGATCACTTCCTCTTCCAGCCGCATGTGGCTGAAATAGAAGGCGGCGTATTCCGACACCAGCGCGCGGAACGCCGGGAACGCGGCGGATCCTTCGAATTCGTAGCGCGCCAGCGCCTGGCCGAGGCGCCGTACCAGCTCGGCGCCCTTTTCATGCTGGTGCGACAGCTCTTCCAGCGTGTCGTCGACCTGGTCGGTGCGGCGCTGCAGCCGCGCGAACAGGTGGCGGTCTTCCTTCGGATGGTGGATGCGATCGGGAAACTGGTCGATGTAGAACAGCATCGCGCGGAACATCTTCAGGTCCGGCGCCGGCCCGCCCTGATCGATCGTGCGCACGAAGTACTGCATGCCGCGGATGATCGACGCCAGGTTGCCGTGTTCGTCGTGGATGATGCGGATGGTGTTCTGTTCGGCCGATAGCGGCGACATGATGGTTCTCCTGGAAAGGCGGCCGGACTGGCAATGATGGTTGATGCTAAGCGCGGATGCGCGGCCGCCGGAATGATGCAGATCAAGTTTACCCGGGCGCGGGCATCCGCGCCGGACGGTTCAGTAGCCGGCCGGTCCGTCGCCGCGGCGGTCGATGCGGTCGCGATACAGCGCCGCCTGCATCAGCAGCAGCGCGGTCACCGGCGAGGTCAGCACGATGAACAGGACGATCAGCAGCTCTTGCAGCACCAGCCGCCCGGCGGCGGCCGACGCCACCAGCAGCGACGCCGCCAGCACGCAGGCCAGGCCCAGCGTGTTGCCCATGGTCGGCGCATGCATGCGTGCCTGGAAGGTCGGCAAGCGCAGCAGCCCGACGGAGCCGATCAGCGCCAGCAGGCCGCCGGCGACCAGCAGCAGCGCCGCCGGCAGCGCCGCCCACAGCGGAATCTCGGACGGGCTCATGGCTCCATCACCTCGCCGCGCAGCAGGAACTTCGCCATCGCCGCCGAGCCGACGAAGCCGATCAGCGCCATCAGCAGCGCGATGTCGAAGTACACGCGCGAACCGAAGCGGATGCCCAGCGTCAGCACCATCAGCATGCCGTTGACGTACAGCGTGTCGAGCGCCAGCACGCGGTCGTGCGCGGCCGGTCCGCGCAGCAGGCGGACGGTGGCGCACAGCATGCCGAGCGCGAACGCCGCCAGCGCGAAGCCGACGGCCCAACCGAGTATCGCGTTCATTCGAAGATCTCCTTCAGTGGCTGTTCGTAGCGTTCCTTGATGGTGCGTATCCACGCCTGTTCATCGTGCAGATCCAGTACATGCAGTGTCAATACCGCGCCGTCGGCCGACAGCCCGGCCCAGACCGTGCCCGGCGTGGCGGTGATGATGCAGGCCAGCATCGCCAGCCCGTGCGGGTCGCGCAACTCGAGCGGGATCTGCATCAGCTGCGAATTCGGCGGCCGGCGGCGCGCCCGGAACACGATGCCGGCCACCATGAAGTTCGAATGCACGATGTCGGCGCACACGTGGCCCAGTAGCGACAGCGCCAGCAGCGCCCGCCGCGGCCGCGCCTGCAGCAGCCGTCCCTTGGCGGAAAACAGCAGCACCAGCACCGCCAGCAGCAGGCCGAACAGCCACTGGCGCGGCGCCAGCGTATCGTTCAGCAGCAACCACAGCGCCAACAGGACAGGCGTAAACAGCGACAGGACCGCGCGCCACCTCATCGCTGGCCTCCCGGCGCCAGCACCGCGTCGATATAGGTCTGCGGCGCCGCCAGTGCGCGGCCGGTGGCATCCAGATAGCTGGCCGCCGGGCCGGCGCCGACCGTCAGCGCCACGCATGCCAGCACCAGGAAAGCGACCGGGCCGGCTTCCAGCGGACGCAGGCGCGGCGTCATGCGCGCCTCGGTGCTCCAGAAGATCCGCATCCCCATGCGTGACAGCGCCACCACGCCGACCAGCCCGGACAGCAGGATCGCCGCCAGCAGCAGGATCGCCCGCGGCGTCGGTACGGCGCCGGCCAGCGCGGTCGCCATGATCGAGAACTTGGCGACGAAGCCGGACAGCGGCGGCAGGCCAGCCACCAGCAGCGCGCAGGAAATGAAGCCGAGCCCGAGGAAGGCCATCGCGGCCGGAATCACGGTACCGACCACATCGTCCGGCAGATCCGGATCGAGCGGGTCGTCGACGCCGAAAGTGTCGAACGACACCGCCAGCACGTTGGCGCCGAACGAGCGGCTGCGCTCGATCATTTCCGCCAGCATGAATAGCGCCCCGGTCGCCGGCACCGAGCTGGCCAGGTAGAACAGCGCCGGCCCCGTCATCGCCGCGCCGCCCAGACCCAGCGTCGCCATCAGCGTGCCGGCCGAGACGATCACGCAATAGCCGGCCATCCGCTGCGGCTGCTGCGCGGTCAGCATACCGCTGCAGCCGAAAGCCAGCGTCGCCAGCCCGATGCCGAGCAGCCAGGTGCCGCCGAACGGTGCCGGTGCGCCGGCCGCCGCCCACAGCGAGCCGAACCGCAGCACCGCATAGATGCCGACCTTGGTCAGGATCGAAAACATCGCCGCCACCGGCGCTGCCGCGGCGCCGTAGGCATCGGTCAGCCAGAAATTCAGCGGCCAGGCGCCCGCCTTGGTCAGAAAAGCAATCCCCAGCACCGCGGCACCGGCATCGAACAGCGCGCGGTCGCCGGCCGCCAGCGCCGGCAGCCGGCGCGCGATGTCGGCCATGTTGAGCGTGCCGACGATGCCGTAGATCAGTGCCGCGCCGATCAAAAACAGCAGCGACGCCAGCAGGTTGACCACCAGGTAATGCAGGCCGGCCTTGACGCGCGGCGCGCCGGAGCCGTGCAGCAGCAGGCCGTAGGAAGCGGCCAGCAGCACTTCGACGAATACGAACAGGTTGAACAGGTCGCCGGTCAGGAAGGCGCCGTTGACGCCCATCAGCAGGAACTGGAACAGCGGCTTGAAATGCGCGCCCAGCCGGTCCCAGCGCGCCATCGCGTACACCATCGACGCCAGCGCCAGCAGCGCGCTGATGCATAGCATCACCGCCGCCAGCCGGTCCGCCACCAGCACGATACCGAACGGCGCATCCCAGCCGCCCAGCCGATAGACTGCGATCGTGTCCGCCTCCCGGCCCGGCAGCGTGCCGCCGGCCGCCGCCAGCAACGCCAGCGCCACCAGCAGCTGCGCCGCCACACTGGCCAGCGCCAGCAGGCTGCGGGTGCGGCGCTGACCATCGCTCAGCAGCAGCATGGCGACGCCGGCCAGCAGCGGCAGCAGCACCGGCAGGATCGGCAGATGCGGCTCCAGGTGCGCGAGCCAGGTCACGATTCCGACTCCTGGCCGTCGACGTGGTCGGTGCCGGTCAGCCCGCGCGAGGCCAGCAGCACCACTAGCAGCAGCGCGGTGGTGGCGAAGCCGATCACGATCGCGGTCAGCACCAGCGCCTGCGGCAGCGGGTCGGCGTAGCGCGCAGCGTCGGC
>JBAUJK010000196.1:0-16171 GCA_049683695.1 Burkholderiaceae bacterium | reverse complement strand
CCAAGCCGCCCGAAGCCGGCAGCGGCTCCGGCTCCGGTGCCGGTCGCATCACCGCCCAGGGAAGCGCCCGCGGCAGCAGCCGAGATCGAAGCTGCGCAGGCGCCCGACAGTCCGTACAGCGTGCCGGACGGCCCCTTGCCGCCGATGCCGGTGTTCAACGTCGGCGTCGGCAAGGCCCAAGGTGCGGACACGGCGCCCACCCCACCGCCCGTGACCGAAGCACCGACGGCGCCGGAAATCCGGCCGATGCGCATCGATCCGCCGCCGTCGGTGGCGCTCAAGTACGACGTCGAAGCCTGGCGCGAGGGACAGCGCGTCTACGGCCACGGCAGCATCGAATGGCAGACCGATGGCAGCAGCTATCGCATCGCCGGCGACGCCGGCATCCTGTTCTTTTCGCTGCTGAGCTTTTCCAGCGAAGGCGCGATCGACGAATTCGGCGTGGCGCCGGTGCTGTACCACGAAAAACGCTTCCGCAAATCGTCCACCAACACCCATTTCCAGCGCCAGAAGCAGATCATCAGCTTTTCCGCCTCCACCGCCACGTATCCGCGCCAGGGTGGCGAACAGGATCGCGCCAGCGTCATCTGGCAACTGGCGGCGATCGGCCGCGGCGACCCGGAGCGCTTCGCCGCCAGCGCCGACATCGACCTGTTCGTGGCCGGCGTGCGCGACGCCGAAAGCTGGCGCATCCATGTCGTCGGCCTGGAAAGCATCGAAGTCGACGGCGACAAGATGCAAGCCTGGCACGTGGTGCGGGCGCCGCGCCCCGGCTCCTACGACCAGAAAATCGACATCTGGCTGGCGCCCGCGCATGAGTGGTATCCGGTAAAGTTGCGCTATACCGAAACCAGCGGCGACTACCTCGACCTGCTGCTGACCGGCATCCGGCGCCCGCAGGCGCAGACCGCCGCCGAAGCGGACGCCTCCGCGCCGGCCGATCACGGACAGCCCTCACACGATTGGATCAATTGATGACAGATTCCGCACCGCGCACCGCCGCGCGCCTTGGGCTGGGGCTCGCTGCGCTGCTGCTGTCCGGCGCCGCCGCGGCCGCCGGCAGCGTCGACCACCCGGCGATCAAGCGCAAGTTCAGCCTGCCGCCGGCAGCCGACCTGTCGTACGCGATCAGCGCGCGCCAGGGCGGGCTACAGATCGCGGGCAGCGGGCTGGTGCGCTGGCGCAACGACGGCAAGAGCTACAGCGTGACTTCGGAAACGCGGGCGATGCTGGTCGGCAAGATCCTGGAAGCGAAAAGCGAAGGCGTGGTCGATGCCTACGGACTGGCGCCGCTGCGCTTTACCGAGCAGCGTTTCCGCAAGGAGGCCACCGCCACCACCTTCGACCGCCGGGCCGGCACCATCACGTTCGCCCAGTCCGATGCCAGCTATCCGCTCTTGGGTGGCGAGCAGGACCGCACCAGCATCGCCTGGCAACTGGTGGCGATCGCGCGCGCGGCGCCGAAAAAATTCCGCCCCGGCTCCGAATGGGAATTCTTCGTCGCCGGCCAGCGCGACGCCGAACGCTGGTCGTTCAAGGTGATCGGCGAAGAAACGATCGCCACCGCCGCCGGCCAATTGCACGCGGTGCACCTGTTGCGCGCGCCGCCGCCGGATGCGAAGAGCCAGAAGCTCGACATCTGGCTGGCGCCGGCGCGCGAATGGTATCCGGTCAAGCTGCGCTTCACCGATGCCGACGGCGAATATATCGAACAAACTCTCGAAAAAATCACGGCACCGACCCAATAAAATTGGGAGTATAGGCAAAAACACTGCTATTTCCGCAAAGAATTCAAGCGACTTAAAAAATACCCCATCCAGTAATATTTTCTCCTCATGACCGATCATTTCGCGCGCGGCGCGCTGGTGCTGTTTTCCGGCGGCCAGGATTCCACCACCTGCCTGGCCTGGGCCTTGTCGCGTTATGCGCGCGTCGAGACCATCGGTTTCGACTACGGCCAGCGGCACGCGGTCGAACTGGGCCTGCGCGAACCGCTGCGGCAAAAACTGTCCGCACTGTCGCCCGATTGGGCGGCGCGGCTCGGCGATGATCACCTGATCGACCTGTCGCTGATCTCGCGCATCTCCGACACCGCAATGACGCAGGACATCGAAATCACGATGCAGCAGAACGGCCTGCCGAACACCTTCGTCCCGGGCCGCAACCTGCTGTTCATGACGGTCGCCGCCACCGTCGCCTACCGACGCGGGCTGGAGGTACTGGTCGGCGGCATGTGTGAAACGGATTTTTCCGGCTACCCGGACTGCCGTGACGACACCATGAAGGCGCTGCAGGTGGCGCTGAACCTCGGCATGGCGACCCGCCTGACGCTGGAGACGCCGCTGATGTGGCTGGACAAGGCCGCCACCTGGCGCCTGGCACAGACGCTGGGCGGCGCGCCGCTCCTGGAACTGATCCGGCGCGACACCCACACCTGCTACCTGGGCGAACGCGGCGCGCTGCATGACTGGGGCTACGGCTGCGGCACCTGCCCGGCGTGCGAACTCCGGGCGCGCGGCTGGCGGCAGTTCACCGCCCCTACCTGATCACAGCACCTCCGGCACTGCCTTCTTGCAAGTCCTGCAGGCCATCCGAGACTTGCGACCAACCTAGAAAAGAGGAAAAACGGCTACAACAGCATCATCGTGGGCGACTACTTGAAGATCCGTCTTTCGAAAAATCCCCCTTCACATACGAACCTACCTGTCCACGCCAGCGTAGCCCAAGCTCGATTATCGTGTCGGTCGGCTTGGCGTACTATTGGCCTGCCTTCGTCTGCGGCCCCATCGTTACGCGGCTCATTGCCAAAATTTCCTCATCCTTTTTTGATTAATTTTGATGCTTGGCTGTAGACGGCAGATACATGAATTGGCAGCAACCGTCCTTACAGCTCTAAGCTGTATTGATGTCCGCCGGGAACTATTTGCTATTTTCCCAATCTAAATTCCGGGACGCCAACTTGGTTGTTCTAGCGCAATTCAGATAGCGGCACTATGTTTGACACTAGGCCGTGTCCTTTTTTTGCTGGCGATCATCGTGACGGAACTACTGATCTACCTTATATCGGTGGGTGATTTCGCCAAACAGCCTTACGAGAAAATTTTTACGTAAAGTCCTTTTATGCCTGTTCCATCTTCCGACGAAGCGACGATACGCTCCTCCAGCGGTGCAGCATACCGTCACGATCAAGATGAGTTTATTGATTTGACCGAAATCGCGGCAATGCTGCTGCGCAACTGGATAACCTTGGTGATATGCGTGTTGATCGCGCTAGCGGCTGCAGCAGCGCTCTTCATGTGGCTTCCGGCACGCTGGCAAGCGTTGACTACGATAGAAATTGGACAGGTACCGCTCGGGACGCCGGTCAGTGGGTCACGCGGCACTGCGTTGATCGAGTCACCGCCGCAAACGGCCGAGCGGGTGAAGCAGCGTGACTTGACCAACACGGTGCTGAGCAGCCTCGGAATTCCGACAGATCAACCGGAAGAGCGACGTGCAGCCCTACTGCGAAGCACCTTGAAGGCAACCATCGTTAAAAACACAAATTTCATCCAGCTGGGAGTGGCCGGCTATTCACCGGAGGAGGCACAGGCCAGCTTGGCTGCCGCTGCGCGGGTGCTGATGGAGTCCCATAACAGGCTGATGATCCCTACCGTCGCCCGCATGATGGCGCAGTTGAAAGACAATGAAAAACAGCTAGGCGAAGCGCAAAGCGAGCGCGCCCGCCTGCAGGAACTGCTGAACGATGCCGAAAAATCTCACGCGAAAATCGATTTCGCACCGAATATCGTGGCCGTTAGCCAACTTGCGAACAAGGATGCACAAATACGGCAGATCATCGCGCAACGCGCCGAGTTGGAGGACACGATGGCTTCCTCGCGTACCTATCCGACGCGAATCGTCGATGCAGTCTATGTAGAGCCGCGGCCGTATTTTCCAAAACTCTCGCTCTTCATGGCAGTGGCGGTATTGCTGGGGCTGATCGTGGGAGCGGCCTTGGCGTTTTATCGAGACCGCAAAAAAGCGGCACGTCATACAACAGCGTAACTGTGGAATTTCCAAAAAAATAGCCGGCAATATTGCCGGCTATTTTTATTTCCGCACTGGCCTTTAGCTTTAAGCCACCGCCGTGTGCGCCGCCGCCGTCTCGGCGGCCGCTGCCGGCCGGTCGAACTGCGCCAGCAGGCGCGCCTCCTTTTCCTTTGCCGCCTTTAGGTGGCGCTCCTTGACGTGGCCGTAGCCGCGGATTTCCTCGGGGATCGCGGCGATCGCCGCCGCCTGCGCCAGGTTGTCGGCGTTCAGCTTCGACAGCAGCGCACCGATGGTGGCGCGATACTCGTCGATCAGGCGCCGCTCGGTGCGCCTTTCGGCGCTGTAGCCGAACACATCGAACGGGCCGCCGCGCAGGAACTTCAGCTTCGCCAGCAGGCCGAACGCCTGCATCATCCACGGCCCGTATTCGCGCTTGATCAGGTGGCCGTTGGCGTCGCGTTTGGCGAGCAGCGGCGGCGCCAGATGGAATTTCAGCTTGTAGTCGCCCTCGAACATGGCGCCGATCTTGTCCGCGAACTTGGTGCCTGAGGCGGCACTGGTGTACAGCCGCGCGACTTCGTACTCGTCCTTGTAGGCCATCAACTTGAACAGGTAGCGCGCCACCGCCTCGGTCAGCCGCAGCGTGCGCGCCGACGGCGCCACCGCCGTCTCGGCGGCGCGCACCTGGTCGACGAAGGCGCGGTACTGCGCGGCGTAGCCGGCGTTCTGGTAGCCGGTCAGGAATTCGACGCGACGCGCGATCACCTCATCGAGCGTCGGTGCGCGCTTGAACTCGATCACTTGCGCGGCGCCGCTGGCGGCCGCACTGGCGCGGATTGCCTGCTCGAGCGCGGCCGGTTCGTGCGCGTTGCGGCGGCCCCAGGCGAACGCCTGCTTGTTGAACTCGACCGACACGCCGTTCAACTCGATCGCGCGCAGGATCGCTGCTTCCGACAGCGGCACCCAGCCCTTCTGCCAGGCATGGCCGAGCATGAACATGTTGGTGGCGATGGCGTCCCCCATCAGCGCGGTGGCGATGCGGCCGGCGTCGATGAAGTCGATGCGCTCGGCGCCGCAGGCGGCGCGGATCTTGTTTTCGGCCGCTGCGCCCGGATACTGCCAGTCCGGATTGCGCACGAACGCGGCGGTCGGCGTGCGGGTGGCGTTGACCGCCGCATGCGTGCGGCCTTCGCCCATCCGTGACAACGCGTCGCCGCTGGCGGTGACGATGACGTCGCAGCCGATCACGAGATCGGCGGCGCCGGTGCCGACCCGGGTCGAATGGATTTCATCCGGGTGGTCGGCCAGCCGCACGTGCGACATCACCGGTCCGCCCTTCTGCGCCAGCCCGCTCATGTCGAGCACCGAGCAGCCCTTGCCTTCGATGTGCGCCGCCATCGCCAGGATCTGGCCGATGGTGACGACGCCGGTGCCGCCGATGCCGGTCACCAGGATGCCGTACGGATGCTCGGTGGCGGGCAGCGCCGGCGTCGGCAGCGGCGCGGCAGCAGCTGCCGCGCCGGGCGTTGCGGCGATCGCCGTCGCCTTCTTCGGCTTCTTCAGCTGGCCACCCTCGACCGTGACGAAGCTCGGGCAAAAGCCGGTCACGCAGGAATAATCCTTGTTGCAGGACGACTGGTTGATCTGGCGCTTGCGGCCGAACTCGGTTTCCAGCGGCTCGACCGACAGGCAGTTCGACTGCACGCTGCAGTCGCCGCAGCCTTCGCACACCGCTTCGTTGATGACGACGCGCTTGGCCGGGTCCGGATACTCGTTCCTTTTCCGGCGGCGGCGCTTTTCCGATGCGCAGGTCTGGTCGTAGATCATCGCCGACACGCCTTCGATTTCGCGCAATTCGCGCTGCACCGCGTCCAGCTCGCTACGATGGCGCACGGTGACGCCTTCGGCCCAGGCATAGTTGGCCGGGTACTTGTCCGGCTCGTCGGTGACGACGATGATCGGGCGCACGCCCTCGGCGGCGATCTGGCGCGAGATCATGCCGGGATCGAGCGGACCGTCGAACGGCTGGCCGCCGGTCATCGCCACCGCGTCGTTGTACAGGATCTTGTAGGTGATGTTGACCTTGGCCGCGACCGCAGCGCGGATTGCCAGCAGGCCCGAGTGGAAGTAGGTGCCATCGCCGAGATTGGCGAACACGTGCTTCTCATCGGTGAACGGTGCCTGCCCGACCCAGGTCACGCCTTCGGCACCCATGTGGGTGAAGGTCGCAGTTTCTCGGTCCATCCACAGCACCATGTAGTGGCAGCCGATGCCGGCCAACGCGCGGCTGCCTTGCGGCACCTTGGTGGATGTATTGTGCGGGCAGCCGGAGCAGAAGTGCGGGATCCGGTCCTGCGTCGGGTCGGGCTTGGAGACCTTCAGGATCGTTTCCTTCGCCTCCAAATAGGCGATCCGTTCTTGCACGCGCTGCGCCACCGGGTGGCCGGCGAAATACTTGCCGATGCGCGCCGCGATCGCACGCGCGATCTGTGCCGGGTTCAGTTCGTAGGTGGCCGGCAGCAGCCAATGGCCATGGCCGGCGCCGTGCGGATTGCTCCATTCGCCGGTGTCGTCGAACTTGCCAACCACGCGCGGCCGCTCGGCATCCTTCAGGTTGTACAGCTCTTCCTTCAGCTGGTATTCGAGGATCTGGCGCTTTTCCTCGACCACCAGGATTTCTTCCAGGCCGTGCGCGAACTGGTGCACGCCCTCCGCCTCCAGCGGCCAAGTCATGCCGACCTTGTACAGCCGGATGCCGATGTCGCGCGCGATGTCTTCGTCGATGCCCAAATCAGCCAGCGCCTGGCGTGTATCCAGGTACGACTTGCCGGCGGTGATGATGCCGATCTTCGCACGCGGGCTATCCCAGATAATGCGGTTCAGGCGGTTGGTGCGCGCATAGGCCAGCGCCGCGTACCACTTGTAGTTGTTCATCCGCGCTTCCTGCTCCAGCACCGCGTCCGGCCAGCGGATGTTCAGGCCGCCCGGCGGCAGTTCGAAGTCGTCCGGCAGTGCGATCTGCACGCGGTCCGGATCGAGCTCGACCGAGGCGCCGGATTCGACGATGTCGGTCACGCACTTCATCGCCACCCACAGCCCGGTGTAGCGCGACAGCGCCCAGCCGTGCAGGCCGTAGTCGAGGTATTCCTGTACGTTGGACGGATACAGCACCGGGATGCCGCAGGCTTTCAGGATGTGCTCGCTCTGATGCGCGGTGGTCGACGACTTGGCTGCGTGGTCGTCGCCAGCCAGCACCAGCACGCCGCCGTGCTGCGAGGTGCCGGCCATATTGGCGTGCTTGAAGACGTCGCCGCAGCGGTCCACGCCCGGCCCCTTGCCGTACCACAGGCCGAACACGCCGTCGTACCTGGCACCGGGGAACAGGTTGACCTGCTGCGTGCCCCACACCGCGGTGGCGGCCAGGTCTTCGTTCATGCCGGGATGGAACTTGACCTGGTGCGCGTCCAGGTATTTCTTCGCCTTGGCCGCGGTCAGGTCGATGCCGCCCAGCGGCGACCCGCGGTAGCCGGTCATGTAGCCGGCGGTATTCAGGCCGGCGGCGGCGTCGCGCTGGCGCTGTAGCATCGGCAGGCGCACGATCGCCTGGGTGCCGGTCATGAAGGCGCGGCCGCGCTCCAGCGTGAATTTGTCGTCGAGGGAAATGCCATCCGCGGCGGTTTCCGGCAATAGCGGAAGGGCGGAAGCCAGGGGTGCGTTCATTACGTCTCCATGCCAAAAATTGTGTCTTTGGATTGCCTGCGCAGCCGCGGTGGTCTGCGTTTTCCTGCGCCGTCGAACGTGTCCGCCTTGTGAGCAGACCGCTCTTGTTCAACGTCGACCACATTAGCATACGCGGGGCGGCCGCTCAATGCGCGCCGCAGCAACTAGATGCCTGGCAACATCTGTAACAGGGGTAACAGCGGGTAAATCCGGTATTGCGCGCCGCAGGCTTGCAGTCAAATGAAAGCAAGCCAAGTTGGCTGTGCATTTCAAGGAGAACCTGATGCAAACGAAATTCCTGCTGTCCGCCGTTCCCGCCCTCCTGGCCGGCCTGTTCGCCGGCGGTGTCGCACTGGCGCAGAACGCCGCCACCACGCCGGCGCCCGCTGCCGCGCCGACGGCTCCCGCGGCCAAACCGATGTCGCCGGCCGACCGCCAGGCGCGCATGGAACGGCACTTCGATGCGTACTTCAGCAAGCTCGACAAGGATGGCGACGGCGCCATCAGCCGCGAAGAGGCAGCCGGCGACAAGCGGCTCGCAAAGGACTTCGACGGCATCGACGCCAACCACGACGGCAAGCTGCAGAAGAGCGAACTGCAGGCGCACCGCGAGGCGCTGCGCAAGGCCAGGCAGCAGCGGCACGCCGAGTACGCGGCCAAGCTGAAGGCGGCCGATACCGACGGCGACGGCGCGATCAGCAAGGCCGAGGCGCAGGCGGCCGGGCTGAATGGCCTGGTCCAGCATTTCGACCAGCTCGACGCCAACCATGACGGCAAGATCGACCAGAACGAAATGCGGGCGGCGGCAAAGGCGCGCCACCAGGCAATGCGCGCCGGACGGACGGCCAAGTTCGACGCCCGTTTCAAGGCTGCCGACACCGACGGTGACGGCGCCCTCAGCAAGGCGGAGGCGCAGGCAGCGGGCATGCAGAAGATCGTCGCGCGCTTCGACCAGCTGGACGCGAATCACGACGGCAAGCTGACGCGCGAGGAATTGCGCGCCGGCACGCAGAGGGCGTACCGCCATCCCGATTCGAAGAAAGCCGATCAGGGCTGAAACGATCGGCCTGGAATGCCGCTACCGCCGGCATATGGGCGGAAAGAACGGAACGGATTCCGCATCGGGCGGAATCCGTTTTTTCATGCGGCCGGCAGATTGACCTCGCCTGCCAGCAGCGTGTCGGCGGCTAGCGGCGGCAGCGCTTTCAGCCGCGCATACAGCGGCGCGAAATCGGGCGCGGTGTCGTCGAACAGCTGCTGGAAGTCGTCGATGACGAAATAGGTTTCCTGGTAGGAATCGATCTTGTACAGCGTGCGCATCACGCGCTCGACATTGAACGGAATGCGGCGCGGATGCGGGCTGGACAGGCAATAGTCGATCTCGCCGCCGGACGACAGGATGCCGGCGCCGTAGGCACGCAAGCCTTGCGGGCTCTTGATCAGGCCGAATTCGACCGTGTACCAGTACAGCCGCGCCAGCATGTCCAGTCCGCCTTCGCGCATTGCCTTCAAGCCGCCCTTGCCGTATTCCTGCATGTGATCGGCGAAGATCGGATTGAACAGCAGCGGCACATGGCCGAAGAAGTCATGGAATACGTCCGGCTCGACGATGTAGTCGAACTCTTCCGGCTCGCGCAGCCAGACCGTGACCGGAAAGCGGCGGTTGGCCAGGTGCTCGAAGAACACCAGCTCCGGCACCAGTCCCGGCACCGCCACCAGCTGCCAGCCGGTGGTTTGCTGCAGCCGTGCGGACGCGCGTTCGAAATCCGGAATGCCGTCGGCGATGTCGAGCCGCGCCAGGCTGTCGATGAAGATGTCGCAGGCGCGGCCCGGGATCAGCCTGGCCTGGCGCTGGTACAGCCGGCGCCACAGCTCGTGCTGGTCCGGCGTGTAGGCGGCCCAGTCCTGCTGTACCACGTACTGGGCGTCAGCGCGGCTGTAGTCCCCGCGCAGTGCGCCGCTGTCGGATTTTTCGGCGACGGTGGCGAAGAATTCCTCGCGGCCGACGGCGGTGTCGGCGGTATCAGTGGCGGCATTCATGCTGCCCTCCGTAGTGGCCAGCCGCTCAGGCCGGCGCCTTGTCGTCCTTCAATACGCCGCGCCGGATTTGATCCAGTTCGATCGACTCGAACAGCGCGCGGAAATTGCCTTCGCCGAAGCCCTGGTCGCCCTTGCGCTGGATGATCTCGAAGAAGATCGGACCGATCACGTTCTGCGTGAAGATCTGCAGCAGCAGTTCGCGCTTTTCCGAGTTGCTGTTGCCGTCGATCAGGATGCGCAGCCGGCGTAACTCGTCCAGCCGCTCGCCGTGGCCGGGCAGGCGCTTGTCAACCAGATCGTAGTAGGTGTCGATGGTGTCCTGGAACGCGACCTCGCGCGCCTTCATCTGGCTGACGGTGGCGTACACGTCGTCGGTGCCGAGCGCGATGTGCTGGATGCCTTCACCCTTGTACAGGTCCAAGTATTCGGCGATCTGCGACTTGTCGTCGGACGATTCGTTGATCGGGATCCGGATCTTGCCGCAAGGCGAGGTCATCGCCTTCGACTTCAGGCCGGTCAGCTTGCCTTCGATGTCGAAGTAGCGCACTTCGCGGAAGTTGAACAGGTTTTCGTAGAAGTCGGCCCATTCCTTCATGCGGCCGCGGTGCACGTTGTGCGTCAGGTGGTCGATGTAGGTCAGGCCGCAACCCTTCGGATTCGCTTCGGCGCCCGGAATCGCGACGAAGTCGACGTCGTAGATGCTGATATCGCCGATGCCGCCGGCGGCACCGCTGGCGGCGTTCTTGCCGCGCCAGCGGTCGACGAAATAGATTAGCGAATCGCCGATGCCCTTGATCGCCGGGATGTTCAGTTCCATCGGGCCGGTCCGGTTGTCGAAGCCCCAGGCGCCCAGTTCCAGCGCGCGCCGGTAGGCGGCGCCGGCGTCGTTGACGCGGAACGCGATCGCGCAGATCGACGGCCCGTGCAGGCGCGCGAAGCGCTGCGCGAACGAATCGCGCTCGGCGTTGATGATGAAGTTGACGTCGCCTTGGCGGTACAGCGTCACGTCCTTGTGGCGGTGGCGGGCGATGGCGGTGAAGCCCATCTGTTCGAACAGGGCGCCGAGCGCCTTCGGATCGGGGGCGGCGTATTCGATGAATTCGAAGCCGTCGGTACCCATCGGGTTGTCCCAGGGGGTGAAGTCCATCGCTGTCTCCTTGCTGCTGCTCTGGTTAAGTAACCAATAAGTATAGGCGCGTGGCGGCGGCAGAAAATTGCCAAACACTCCCTAAAAACCCTATTTCTGGCAATATTATTGCTTTACAAAGGCGACTACGGGTAAATCATGGCCGCTATCGAATTGGACAAGACCGACCGCCGCATCCTGGCGATTTTGCAGGCCGACGGCCGCCTGTCGAACCAGGAAGTAGCCGAGCGCGTCAACCTGTCGCCGTCGCCCTGCCTGCGCCGCATCAAGCGGCTGGAACAGGCCGGCGTGATCCGCCAATACGTGGCGCTGTTGGCGCCGGAAAAGATCGGACTGGGATTGCTGGCCTACGTCAACGTTCGGCTGGCCAAGCAGAACGATGCGCCGAGCGCGGCCGGCGCGCGCACGCCGCGCGCCGACTTTGCCGCTTCAGTGGCGCAGTGGCCGGAGGTGGTGGCCTGCTATGCGATGACCGGCGAGATGGATTACCTGCTGCGCGTGCACGTCGAGGACATGGAGCATTTTTCGCGTTTCACGATGGAGACGCTGCTGCGCCACCCGGCGGTGCAGGACGTGAAATCGAGCTTCGCGCTACAGCGCGTCAAGGACACCACCGCGCTGCCGCTGCTGTGACGCGCCGAAACCATATACTCCTCGGCACTCCATCCTATATCGGGCGTCAAATGGCTATTTTAGCTCGATACTCCTACCTCAATCGCCGCGCTTGAAGCCCGGAAACTGCTCCAGCCACTTGCTGGCGGCGCGCGCATTGGCCTTCAGGGTGTAGTCGAAGGTGGCGACCTGCTCTTCCATCGCTTCCTGCAGCACGCTGGCCGGATTGGCCGGCGGCAGCCGCAGGTAGGCGTCGGCCTCGCCGTATTCGCGGTGGATTTCCATGCCGGCCTTCTTGGCGATGTGCATCATCACCTTGTTCGAGGTCAGGTAGTGCATGTAGAGCGTGTCGACATCGGCGTTGCGGCAGTGGATCGCGGCGCGCTCGAACAGCTTGCTGCCGACGCCCATGCCGCGCGCCGATGCCGATACCGACACGCCGAATTCGGCCACCCGCTCCTTCTCGGTGGCGCCCGATAGCGCCGGCAGCTGTTCGCGCGGCGCGAACGCCAGGTGGCCGACGCCGACCAGCTTCAGACGGCGGTCGTAGACGCCGAACACGGTATCGCGCTCGAAGTCGATGTTTTCCACGTATTTGATGATCAGCTCGTCCGGCAGGACCGAGCCGAAGCGCAGCAGGCGGTCGTGCTCGTCCAGCGCTAGGAAGTGCTTGCGCAGCCGCCAGTGCGCGCTTTTCGACAAGACCTTGACCAGGATCCAGGGTCTGGCCTTGCGTTCAGCAACGGGAGCCGGGTCCGGATTCGATGGATTCATGGCTTTTCTCCGATAGCACCGATTGTGCAGTGCAGCATACCATGACAGGGGATCGGCCGCAGCCTCGCCAGCGGCCACCCTATTGTTAAATCGGGAGCCGGCGGAATGCCCTCTCGTCTGGGGTACGTGTATTTACGTAATGCTGGAATTGTCAACTCCTTGTATGATAGTTTGCCCTGGGCAACATTTTGCCGCCTGCTTCCGTCTGCCATTGAGGACCCATTCATGAAGATGCACCGGATCATTGCCCTGTTCGTCGCGCTGCTGGGCGCTGCCAGCCTTCCCGCCGCGGCCGAGGACGGCGTCACCGACACCACCATCCTGATCGGCCAGACCATCGGTATCACCGGCACCGTCGCCGCCCCGACCAAGGAAATGAACGAGGGGGCGAAAGCCTATATCGACAGCGTCAACCGCGCCGGCGGCGTGCATGGCCGCAAGATCGAGCTGCGCATTCTCGACGATGGCTTCGTGCCGAAGAAAGCCGCCGCCAATGCCGAAAAGCTGATCAAGGAAGACCGCGTGTTCGCACTGTTCCAGACGCGCGGCACGCCGCACACCGAGGCGGTGGCGCCGGTCCTGGCCGCCCATGGCGTGCCGCTGGTAGCGCCGAGCTCCGGCGCGGAAATCTTCCACAAGCCGGTCAACCGGCTGATCTTCAACGTACGCGCGCCGTACCAGGAAGAAGTGATCAAGGGCATCGAACACTTCGACACCCTCGGCTTCAAAAAGATCGGCGTCTTGCACGTCGACGATTCCTTCGGCCGCGACGGCCTGGAAGGATTCAAGCGCGGCATGGCGGCGCGCCAGCTGGAGCCGGTCATCATCGCCACCTTCGCGCGCGAGAAACCCGACGTGCAGGCCGCTGCCGCGCAGCTGATCGCCGCCGATCCGAAGGCGCTGATCATCGTCAGCTCGTCGAAGAACACGGTCGACGTGATCAAGGCGATCCGCGCCCAGGGCGGCACGATGCAGATCATGACGCTGTCCAACAATTCGTCGGATTCCTTCGTCAAGGATCTCGGCCCGGCCGGCGTCGGCCTGATCGTGTCGCAGATCACGCCGGCGGCCGACCTGGTGTCGTCGATCCTCGGCCAGGAATTCAAGCTGGCTGCCAAGGCCAGCGGCGCCACCGTGTCGTATGCGGCGATGGACGGCTTCGTGTCGGCCAAGGTGCTGGTTGAAGGCTTGCGCCGCGCCGGCCGCAACCTGACGCGCGATGCTTTCATCCGCGGGCTGGAATCGATCCACCAGCTCGATCTCGGCGGATTGATGATCAACTACGGGCCGAACGACCATACCGGCAGCGAATTCGTTGAACTGACGATGATCGGCCGCAACGGCCGCTTCGTGCGCTGAAGCTTGGCAACGCCGCCGCTCCCTCGCGGGCGGCGGAAAAGTGGGAGTATGCCTAAAAAGCAGCCCATCCCGGGCATAGACCCTGCGGCTTGAAAAATACCCTGCCCGGTATTTATTCCGCCGGCAAATGCGCCGTGCGCCACTCCGCCAGCCGTTCCTTCACGCATTCGACGCGGGCGGCGCGGATCGCCTCCGGGATGCGCACCGGATCGTCCTTGAACATCGCCGCGATCACGCCGGCCTGTACCGACTGCGCCGCCGTCAGCGCCGCTTCCAGGTAAGCCGCCTGCGGGAAGTCGCGCTGCTCGAAGCCGAGGCGGCCGCGCTGGTCGCATTCGGCCGCGCGCAGCATGTCGACGAAGCGCTGCGGCTTGCGGAAGGCGTCGCAGCGCTCCAGGAGCGTCACAACGGTGGTCATCCGCAATTCCAGCGCGCGTGCGACGTTGCCATGCTCGCGCGCGGTCATCACGGCCAGCTCCTGGCAATCGTTCGGAATCCGCAGGCGCTGGCAGACCGCCTTCACCAGCACCACGCTGCGCCCTTCGTGGCCGTGGTGGCGCGGCCATTCGGCCGGCGGCGTGGCGCCCTTGCCGAGGTCGTGCAGCAGCGCCGCCACCCGCACCGGCAGCGCCAGGCCGCGCGCCGCGGCGGTGTCGACCACCATCATCACGTGCACGCCGGTATCGATTTCCGGATGGTGCTGCGGCGGCTGCGGCACGCCCCACAACGCGTCCAGCTCGGGCAGGATGCGCGCCAGCGCGCCGCAGCCGCGCAGCACCTCGAACATGCGCGACGGCGTCGCCTCCATCAGCCCGCGCGCCAGTTCCTGCCAGACCCGCTCCGGCACCAGCGCGTCGACCTCGCCGGCGGCCACCATCGCGCGCATCAGCTCGTTGGTTTCCGGCGCCACCGTAAAGTCGGCGAAGCGCGCGGCGAAGCGGGCGATGCGCAGGATCCGCACCGGGTCCTCGGCAAAGGCGGGCGACACGTGGCGCAGCACCTTCGCCTGCAGGTCGCGCCGGCCGCCGAACGGATCGATCAGACTGCCATCCTCGGCCTTGGCCATCGCGTTGACGGTCAGATCGCGCCGCGCCAGATCCTGCTCCAGCGTGACGCCGGCGTCGGCATGGAAGGCGAAGCCGCGGTAGCCGGGCGCGGTCTTGCGCTCGGTGCGCGCCAGCGCGTATTCCTCGTGCGTGTCGGGATGCAGGAACACCGGGAAGTCGCGGCCGACCGGGCGAAAGCCGAGCTCGGCCATCTGTTCCGGCGTGGCGCCGACCACCACGAAGTCGCGGTCCTGCACCGGCAACCCGAGCAGTTCGTCGCGCACCGCGCCGCCGACGCTGTAGATCTTCATCGCCATCCGCTCTTTATCCCGGGCGCCGGCGCCGCGCGTCAGAGCGCGCCCGGCTCGTATTTGGCGATCACTTCCGGTTCGGCCAAGGCACCGTCGATCCAGCGTGCCACCGCCGGATGGGCGACGACGCGGTCGGCGTAGGCCTGCAGCGCCGGCGCCAGCGATACGCCATAGGTGCGGAAGCGCATCACCACCGGCGCATAAAAGGCATCGGCGATGGTGAAATCGCCGAACAGGAATTGCCGATGGCCGAAATCGGCCAGGCAGGTTTCCCAGATTTCGCAGATGCGGCCGATGTCGGCCTGCACCGCCGGCGTGCGGCCCTGCCCCGGCATGCTGGCGCGGATGTTCATGCCCATGTGAGTGCGCAGGTCGGCGAAGCCGGAATGCATTTCGGCGCAGATGCTGCGCGCCACCGCGCGCGCGTCGGCATCCTGCGGCCACATCGGCCGCGCCGCCAGCCGCTCGGCCGCGTATTCGCAGATCGCCAGCGAATCCCACACCGTCAGCGCGCCGTCGACCAGCACCGGCACCCGACCGGCGGCGGAATAGTGGGCGATGCGCGCCGCGGTATCGGGCAGATCGAGGCCGATGCGCACTTCCTCGAAAGCGATGCCGGCCGCAGTCAGCGCCACCCATGGCCGCATCGACCACGACGAATAGTTCTTGTTGCCGATCACCAGCTTGACCTCGCCGCGCTGGCCGGCGCGGGCCGAAGGTTGCTGGACCGGCGACAGCGCCGGATCGTGTTCGGTGGCTTGCATGGCTGTCCTTTCGGGTGAATTTTTAAATTGCAGGACAGAATTATGAGCCGCAACGCGGCAAATTACTCTGCCCTCGACAACCTAGAGGTCGGTCGACAGCGCGTCCGCATCCTGGATGCGGTCGCGCCCGGCGCGCCAGGTCGACGGCGGATGGCGCTCGTCGAGACCGGCGCGCGGCGCCTGTCCGGCCAGATAGTAAGGCGCCACCGCTTCCAGCGCCACCGGCTGGATGCCGAGCTCCGGCGCCATCGGGCCGCTGGCGACGTTGTCCACCTTCATCGAATCGAGGTTGTCGCGTGACAGCGGCGGCTCGCCCGGCAGCGATTCCAGCAGCCACGCCTGCAGCCGCGCTGCCGCCGGCGGCAG